>CAZUAP010000001.1:0-39558 GCA_964617975.1 uncultured Acetatifactor sp.
TTGTTCGCATCAGGACTGCGTTCGTACTGGTTGTACTGCTTGTCAGCAAGGGCTTTGTGTTCCTCACAGTACTGACCACCATCGACAGCCCGCTTTGGACAGTTCCCGTAAGCACAGCCCCGTCTCGGCATTCTCGGCATCCGCCTCACCTCGCTTTCCGGGCATAAAGAAAGCCCCACAGGATTTCTCCCATGAGGCTCCGCCCACTATTTTACGATATCAGTATAACACGCCATTATAGATAAATCGTCTCAGAAAGTGGACAAGGGTTTAAGGCTTGCCGAACAGCAGGACGGTCAGCTTGTCGATGGCACGGTTCTTCCTGCGGTAAGCAGATGCCCGCTCGATATGGAAATACTCCGCGATGTCATCAACCACGCTGCTGCCGTACTCGTTGTCCTCACTGTAGAAGGTGTCCAACACATAGCGGTCATCCTCCGACAGCTGCTCCCATGCGGGAACGAACCAGTCCATGTATTCCACCGCCTGCCTGTAACGCTCCTTCAGCACATCGATCTCCTCGATGGCATTGATGATCCTGTCCTCGGTGGCGTGGAGATTCCTCACATGCGGCATCCCGTCATAACGGACGCCGCTGACGCTTGACATCTTATCATACGCCGCTTTGATCTCATCATCTGTGCTTTCGATGATGAACTTCATGCTGCCGAAATCCTTAAGCGCCGCGACAGCCCCGGCTCTTTTGTCCAGATACTTCCAAACTACATTCATGGTATCTACCTCCGAATAAGAAATTGTTGTTTCCCTCGGATTGGCCATGATTGTCTCCATAGATTGTCATAGATGCCGTCACAGCTGAAGGTCAGCTTTCACGGCTTCGATCAACGCAGATTGTGTGCTGTCCTTTTCGGACAGAGCTTTCATGATCCGTCCGTCAATCGTGTCCTCGGCAACGATGTGCTGCACCACCACCGTCCCGGCTGTCTGCCCCTGCCGCCACAGCCTTGCATTCGTCTGCTGGTACAGTTCAAGGCTCCAGGTAAGACCGAACCATACGATGGTGCTGCCGCCGCTCTGCAGGTTCAGCCCGTGTCCCGCCGATGCCGGATGAATGAGTGACACGGGAAGCTCCCCGGCATTCCACTTCCGGATGCTGGCATCCGTGTCCAGTCTGGCAAAGGGAACCTTGATCTCAGTAAGCCTCGCCGTGATGCGCTCAAGGTCGTGCTTGTACCAGTACGCCACAAGCAGCGGTTTGCCGTTCGCCGACTCGATGATGTCCTCCAGGGCGTCCAGCTTGCGGTCGTGGATCTTTACCACCGACTCGTCATCGGAATAGACCGCTCCGTTCGCCATCTGGGATAGCTTGTTTGACAGTGCTGCGGCATTGGCAGCCGTCACCTCGCCTTCCGGCAGCTGAAGGATCAGCTCCGCTTTCATATCCTCGTACCGCTTCCGCTCATCCTCCGACAGGTACACCGTATGCTTGGAACTGACCAACTCCGGCATTTTCAGATGGTCGGTAGACTTCATGGAAATCGTGATGTCGGATATTCTGCCATATATCTGCTTCTCGGCATCTGGGAGAGGCTTGTAGCTGTAAACGATGGGACCGTTGAACTTGTCCGGCTTGAAATACGCCGTCCGGTACTGCCCGATGAATCGTCCAAGCCGCTGTCCCATATCCAGCAGTCGGAACTCCGCCCACAAGTCCATCAGACCGTTGCTGCTCGGCGTTCCCGTAAGCCCCACGATGCGTTTTACCTTCGGTCTTACCTTCATAAGGCTTCTGAACCGTTTTGCCTGGTGGTTCTTGAAGGACGAAAGCTCATCAATCACCACCATGTCGAAGTCAAAGGGGATGCCGCTTTTATCGATCAGCCACTGCACGTTCTCGCGGTTGATGATGTAAATGTCCGCCTGTCTGTTTAAGGCTTCCAGCCGCTCCTTTTCCGTACCGACTGCCACGGAATACCGAAGTCCGCTCAGATGCTCCCATTTCTCGATCTCCGCAGACCATGTGAACCTGGCAACTCTTAAAGGCGCCACGACAAGCACTTTATGCACCTCAAAGCTGTCAAACAGGAGGTCGTTCAGTGCCGTCAGTGTGATGCTCGTCTTGCCAAGTCCCATATCCAGGAGGACTGCGACAATGGGATGGCTTTCGATGTATCCCGTGGCATATTTCTGATAATCATGTGGCTCGTATATCATCGATAATCCCTCCAATCTGCTCCGCACCGTCCAGGACATACACTTTGAACCCCAGGCGCCGCAGGAGCCTGTGCCTTGAAAGCTGCAGCGGCCTCGGCTTCTCACCCGGCGCTTTCACCTCGACAAATCCGATGCAGCCACCCGGCATCAGCACCATGCGGTCGGGCATCCCGTCAAAGCCGGGAGAGGTAAGTTTCGGTGCGATGCCGCCTGCCGCTTTTACGGCTTTCACAAGTTTCTGTTCAATCTGTCTCTCCCGCATATTCCCTCCATAACTCTTCGAACGCCTCCACAGCTCCGCTACAGGCGCCGATACGTCCAAGATACCGTGCGATAATGTCGTGTTCCGCCAAGATCGGGAACTCGAAGTCATGAAGCATATCCCTGACGAAGTCTCCGCAGGGCGTGGCGTCCATCTCGAATTTCCTCGCCCACTGGAAGAACGGGCTGGGATTGTCGTTGATCTCCCGTGTCAGTTCAATGCGGTACTTCCAGTTCAGATCCTTCGGATTCGCGGGCTGGTATCCGGCAAGCAGCATGGCATCCTTGAACTCGTTGTTCGTGAGGTAAATGCCTGTGTCATGTTCCAGCATGTGCTTCATCCCGTAACTTGTGTGTCCGTGGAGTATCTTTTTCCCGGTACGGATATTCTTCCTGATCCACCTGTCAACAGCCGCTATCTCCTCATCTCCATGTTCCGTGATAAGCGCCTCATCGACAAATCCGTTCTCATTCGTATAAGGTCTTCCGTTTTTGATCATTTCCGATTTCTCCTTTCAGAAGTTGTCCCGTCCAACACTTGTCCGCAGAACCTGTCCACAGTAAAAACCCTTGCTGTGACAGCGTTTTTGCCGCTTCTGCGGACAAGTGGACGAAAAAATCCTTTACGCGCGAAACGTGCGCATTCGCCTGTGTGCAGGACGGGATTTGTAATATGAAAATCAATGTTTTTGTCTTTTATAGATTTTTCTGTCCAGTTGTCCACGGACTTGCAGAAAACCCTTGTGTTGACTGCATTTGTGGGCCGTGGACAACGCCAGGACAGGCAATGGACGGATTAAGTTGTCCTCGTATATACACGCTGTCGCCCATAGATGGGGAGCATCTGCCGAGCTCCGCACTTCTCCCAGCCCTCGATCCGCACCATGATGGCGGATATGGCATAGGAGTCGGAGGGACGCATTTCCTCCTTGCTCTTGCCGAAACATTCGCACCAGATCTCGATGTTGCTCACGGTCTGGCGCTTCACGGTACCCTCCGTCCTTGTCGGATCGTCAATGTCGCGGATGTACTCCCTGCGCCTGTAATAGTCCATGCTGTCCCAATTGTCGGGGAGAAGCATATCGAGGTAGTTCCGCACAATGCCCTCGCGGTCATCCTGCTCCATCGCCTCACGCTGTTCCTGCTTGGCAAAAGCCTCAAGGTCAGCGTCGAGATACAGCTTTTCTCCCGCCTTGGCAATCTCGGCGACCTCCGCCCATATCTGCTGAACCACCTCGGCGGTCATGTCCCAGGGCTTGTATTTTCCCTGACCCGTGACCTTGACGTTCCAGAACCTACGGTTGCCGGTGATGTCGCGGAGATACCCGTTCTCGCTGTTGGTCGTGCCGAAGAACACGCACTGCCTCGGATGCGGAGTCACCCTCCGTCCGAAACTGGCGCGGTACTTATCATCCTGACGGGATATAAAGGCTTTGACCTTGTCGATGTCCGCTTTCTTCATGCCCGCCAATTCGCCAATCTCCAGAATCCAATACCCCTGCAGTTTCTCTGCCGCCGTTTTGTCGTTCATGTCCGAAAGAGCGAGGCTGTCCGAGAACCATTCTCTGCCGAGGCAGGCGATCAGGGTGCTTTTGCCGATGCCCTGCGCACCGTTCAGAACGATCATGGTATCGAACTTGATGCCTGGATAATGCACCCTCATGTATGCCGCACACAGCGACTTCCTCGTGACCGCCCTGACATAGCGGTTGTCCTCCGCACCGAGATAATCGATCAGCACGGTTTCTGCCCGCTTGACCTTGTCCCAGGGAGGGAGCGACTCGAACATTTCCCGGATGGGATGGTAGGAACGGTCGTCCGTCACCTTGGTGACCGCAATGCGATAGTTGCGTTCCGAGAATGAGCCGTAATGGGAGTCCACAAAGCTGATAAGCTGCGCGTCATCCGCATCGCGCCAGAACCTCGCCGGATGCTTCCACGGCACTTCGCCCTTGATTTCCATACCATCCGCCAGCTGATTGAATACGATGCCCTTGAGGTTGGGATCGTTCTCCATGATCAGGGTAATGTTGTGCAGGGAATTTTTCAGCATGGTGGAACGAGGCTCATACTCCAGCTTTTTCTTCCAGGAATCGTCCTCGTCCGTGATATCGAAATCCGTCTCCGCCTCCTGCTGTTTTTTCTCAAGGATCAGCATTTTGACCTTCTCCTCCTTGCTGGCAAAATCCGCCATCGCACGGAACGACTTCTTCTCGTCCTCATCACCGAACAGGTGGATGCGGACAATATCGAATGCGCTGCACAGCTTCAGATATGCCGGGTCCTTGGCATGATGGCTGTATACGAACTTGCCGCCCTCCTTGATCTCCACGCCCGGCTGGCTGCTCGACTCCTTAAAGCGGTAGCGGGTGCCGTCCGCTGAAAGCTCATAGATGTCGCCAAGGAACTCATCGATGGCGAGGTTCACGGGATAATAGGCGTTATTGAACATTCCGACAATGCCGTCCTTCTCCAAAGGGTCCGCCTGTTTCTTGTCGCTGATGCCCTTTGCCTCGCTTTCCCTGGATGACGTTGGCAGCCTCGCCGGGTCCGTCCATTCGGGATGCGCCGAGAGGATATCGTCCGGGTCAAGCCAGTCGCCGTCCGTCACGAGATACAGATATTCTCCGTTAGACGGCGTACTCGGCCAGTACATCATCTGGTTCGGAAGGTAGGAGCATTCGTCAAACATGTCGATGCCCAACTCCTCCGCCACATATCTTGAGATGGCGACATATTCCTCCGCTGTTACATACCTGGTAAGAGGAATCAGTATCCTCACCCTCGGAGCCTCCGGCACATGACCGTGCGTAGAGTACAGGCAGGAGCGGTATTTCATCCTGGTTTCGTAATCGTCCACGAATGCCGCCGTGACCCTGTCACCGTCCAGGTTGACCATAGAGCGGCTCGCCACGTTCTGCAAAAGGCGTCTGCCGCCCGTAAGAGTTCCGCAGACAAATCCGCCGTGGTCTTTCGCCGTCTCGCGCTCTTTTGACTTCATCTTTGCATATTCCTCCACCGACTCCGGCGTCCGGATGGTGGTCTTCAGCCTCTCGCACAGGTCATCGAAGGTCGTGGTCTTGTTCGACCATTTCTTCGCATGGCTGCTGTGACCGTAGGCAATCGGTAAATCACGCATTGTTTATCTCCTCCTCCAGGTCTTCCGAAAAACGGCGGATCTTCTTTTTCAACCGTTCCGCTCTGTCAATTTCCTCACGCATCCCGGCGGTTATCCTGTTGCCGAACACCCATACCTCGTCGCATTTACCGAGAAGCACGCCTCCCATGAAAAGCGCGAGGCTGCGTTCCGTATCCTCGGACATGAACTGCGGGAAGAGCAGGTGGGGAGCAATCGGAATAGCCCTCTTGACCACGGCAAAGCGGCTGTAGTTCCTCGCCCTGCAGGTGTTCTTCTCCACGTCCCCGGCATACGGGGAACAGATATACACGAGCGGACGGTAGTTCGCCGCCTTTCTCGCGGCGCGTTCCTCCTGCTCGATCTTCATCAGTGCCTCGTAAGTGGTGGGATCGTAATATCCCTCGCTGTTGTACTTCATTTCATCCATTCGTCGTCTACCTCCAATTTGCAATAAAGCCTGTAGTTGCTGTCCGCCCGCTTATAGAGCGACCGCCTCTCCGCCACGCTGTATGTGACGAACCTGCTGCCGTACTCCCAATCGGGCGGGACGCCGGAAAAGCCGTCTCCCGTTTCCATCTGCGCCTGCAAAAAAGCCCGGAGAAGATACAGGTAACGGCCGAGAGCCGCCCTGTCCTTTCCGGTGCAGTAACGCTTTATCATCGGGAAGAGCTTCCTTGCGTGTTTCTGGAGGCATGGGAAATACACAGGGACATTGATCGTCATGTGTCCGTTCTCGTAGCGAATCTCCAATACATCCATCTGATAGTCCTCCTTCCGTGATTCGTAAGGAGCCATTGCCCCTTCAAGTCACAGTCAAAGAAAAAAGGCGGGATTTTAACCCCGCCCGAAAAAACTATCAGTCTTTTTTATAAAAATCAGTCTCGTACCCGTCCGCGCGGAGCAACAAGCCTTCCGCCCAGGGCGGCGTCCGTCCCATCTGTTCACATACGGCGTCAAGCGACATCCGCTTATCCGCCTCTATGATCAGTTCGTCATGAACATGAGCAACGATGCTGCAGCACCGCAGCGTCTTCATGGCATACATGAGGATATCCCTTGAAATCGCCTGCACGATGTTCTCCACGAACTTGGGACCATAGCTTTTCAGCCGCTCCCACTTTTTTGTCCCGCCGACACCCATGTACGTCACGCAGTCGCCGCCGAACTGGTTCTCTCCGATCCTTGGTTTCACATAGGCAAGCTGTCTGCCGGAAGGGAGCGTGATAAACAGCATCCCGCTTCTCCAGGCAAAACGGATATTCTTTACCCTTGTGGGGACGTGTTCCCGGACGGTCTTCATGACCGCACGGTCGACATCCCACCAGAATTCCACAATCTTCGGATTCGCCGACCGCCATGCGTCCACCAGCGGTTTCAGTTCATCCTCCTGCATACCTGCCTCAAGAGCGCCCATCGCTTTGAGCGCGCCGACCGAGCCACCGTAACCACACGACAATTCGCATTGCTTGCCCTTCTGGCGCAACTCGCCGTTCTCGCCGTGCTTGACCACCCTGCAATGAAACATCCGCTCCGCCGTGGCGCAGTAGATGTCCCCGCCCTCGGCAAAGGTCTGCATCCGCCACTGTTCCCCGGCAAGCCAGGACAGCACACGAGCCTCAATAGCGGAGAAGTCCGATACGATGAACTTGTATCCCGGTTTCGGCACGAACGCCGTGCGGATCAGTTCCGACAACACCTCCGGCACATTCTCATACAGAAGTTCCAACGCCTCATAATCACCGCACTTCACAAGGGAGCGGGCTTCCGCCAGGTCGGGGATATGGTTCTGAGGCAGATTCTGCAATTGCACGATACGCCCGGCGAACCTGCCTGTCCTGTTGGCTCCGTAAAAAGCAAACATCCCACGGCACCTGTTATCAGCACAGACAGAATTTTGCATTGCCTGGTATTTCTTCACAGATGATTTGGCAAGCTGCTGCCGGAGCGTCAGTACCTCCGCCAGTTTCGGCGGAGCGGTCTTCAGCATGGAAGCGACCTCTTTCTTTCCAAGGGAATCCACCTCCATGCCGTTCTCGGAAAGCCACTGCTTCATCTGCACCACCGAATTGGGATTCTCAAGGTCGGTCAGTTCCTGCATGGCTTCCGCCAGCTCTCCCTTGGAGCGTTCATCAAAGTCAATAGCGTTCGTGACCACGTCCATATCGAGCATGATGCCCCGGTCGTTGATCTCCTGATCAATGTGGAACTCATCCCACACGAAGTCCGGCACGGGATAGTTGGCAAGCCGCTTCTGTATCGCCATCTCCGTTTCCACGTCACGCTTGTTGTATTTCTTAAACATCTCCCACTTATCAGGATCATGGGCAGGGAGGTTTCGTGTCCTGCCGCCGTTCGCCTTGGTCGGTTTACAGGGAACACAGAAATAACGGATCAGTTCCTTGCCCTCTTTCAGCTTCTGTTCCTCAAGACCGAGAACGGCGCCGACCGACTCAAGTGAACGGGGAAGCCCCATGTATGCCGACCAGATCATGGAGCAACGCCAGCTTTCGGGATTCAAGAACCTCGCCATCTCCGTGGACAGTTCGTGGCGGTCATGGAATGGATCAAGACTTACGCCACGGTCAGACAGATAGCGGGAAAGGCAGACGCGCTCGAACTGACAGTTATATGCCCACTTGATAACGGAGTCATCTGTAAGAGCGTCAATGACATCCTGCGGTATCTTCTCGCCACAGGCAAGGTCGACCACTTCCACGGGACCTCCATCCACGGAATATCCAAACAGCAATATTTCAAAATCGGGAGTCTCAGCATATTTGTAAACGCCGCATTTCTGCAGGTCATTGCTGCTATAGGTCTCCAAATCGATACTCAATGTTTTCATATGCACCGTCCTTTTCAAAAGGGCGGCAAAGGTAACCCCTGCCGCCCCGTCCGCATTACTTGTCGTTTTTCTGATTGCGCTTGTTCCTGTAGTACCGGCGCATCTGCTCCCGCTTCTCACGGAATGCCTCGTGTACACTGACAAAAACCAGCGCAGCGACTTCCGCAAGCAGAAGGATCACGAGCGCGGAACACAGGAAATTAAACACTTCACTAACCATTTTCATTTACCTCGCTATGTGGCAGACGGCGGTTTCCCGCCGCCCGCCGTTATTTAGGATCAATCGAGGAAGTCCTCGTCATCGTCCGCGAAATCATCCTCCGCACGGGTCTTGCCGCCGAGAGGTTCGCCGTCACGCATCTTCTGGAGGTTGTTCAGACCGCAGGCGATACCCTTATTGCCGTTGGAGTTGAACGCATAGAAGTTGATGCTGGCGCGGCCGTAAACGCCAGAGTAAACCTCGGAGTGGTCGATGATGGGCTGTCTGTCCGCATCCACGATGCCGGGAGCCGTGCCGGAGTTGGCGTTCACGAAGTAGCTGTTGGCGTATGCCTCATCGTCGGGTCTCTCAAGGTCGCCGTCACGCAGAGGCGTCTTCAGAACGGAGAGCGCAGGTACGGTCTTGCCGTTGCCCTTCAGCTTGGACTCACCCTCCTCGTAGACCGCCTGGATCGCCGCCTTTATCTTCTCGATGGTCTTGGTATCGGACTTCGGGATGATGAGGCTGACGCTGAACTTAGGCGCGCCGCCGTTGATGCTCTTGGCCTCCCAGACATTCGCATAGCTCCATCTGGTGTTGACTCCTGTGATAACCTTGGTGGGATTTACAAAATACTTTGACATGGTATTGTCCTCCTTAATCTTCTTTGAAATCTTCTGCTGCCGTATTCATGATCGGACGCTTGTCCGTGATCGGCACTAATGTCGGTTTGCCCTGCGGCTTATAGGTAAGCCCGCCGAGCAGTTCTTCAAACCTGCCCTTGCCGAGCAGCTTAGTCATTGCCGTGATTCCCAGAACCTTGTGTTCATAGAGATCGTATCCGGCGTTCTGCACCGTCTGCGCGACGGCATCATCGTTTGTATACTTCCTGTTGGAGCGTCCTTCGACAACCTTCCAGCCCTGCCACTGCTTTCCCTGCAACGCTGCCTGGAGCGCAAACTCCTTCACGTCACCCGCCCAGGAGATCAGTTCGTCCACCCTTGCAAGAACAGCCTCGATCTCGGCATCCTCCAGGTTGGCTGGAGGCTCGAAGTCATATCGGGCAAGTTCCAGGTTGTACTCCGCCCGTTTCCTGCAAGTGGCTTTCACCTTGCAGAACTGGCAGTGTTCTCCGGCGCAGTATTCGCCCCGCCCTTGGCGGCAAGCACTGCGGTCGGCGCAAGCACATCCTTTGCCCAGGTGAGCAGTTCCTCCTTGGAGATGGTGTATGTGCTGACGTTCTCGCGCCTCGGCTGGAAGATGGTCATGGATACCGTATCGATATCGTAGATCCCATCAAACAGCGCCAGCGCGCCGAGCGCATAGCACATCATCTGCGGATTCCTTTCGGCTTCGACCACGATGCCCACGCCGTACTTGAAGTCGATCACCGAGAGCGTCCCGTCCCCAACGATGACGCAGTCCCCGGTGCCGAAGCCCTCCGGCACATACTCGGAGAAGTCAAGCCGCTGCTCCACCAGAACGATGGGATCGGCGCATTTCTGCTTTGCCGCCTCGACCTGCTCCTGTACGAACTCCGCGTAGGAATCCGAACAGTCCGCCATCTCCTCATCAAAATAGGTAAGGTTCTCGGTAGGGTCTTCGGCTTTCTGCCCCAGGGCTTTCAGTAACTTGTACTCGCAAAGGCTGTGCGCGTCTGTACCCTGCTGGGCATACTCGCTTGCGGTATCCTTCACCCCGGCACAGGCCAGAGCGGAAGGCGGACAGGCAAGCCACCTGTGCGCCGAGGATGCGGAAAGCACCGCGTGTTTCTTCTCACTCATCCCAGCACCTCCGCGTCCGCAAGCAAAGCCGCATACTCCGACTCCGGCACTTCCGACAGCCTGTCCGCGCCGTGCTTGGTAATCAGTGCCTTGACCTCTTCCGTGAACCCGGCTCTGGACTTCTCGGCAAGCACCGCCCTGACGTCCGCAAGAGTGAGCTGCTTTTCCGGCTCTGCGGGCTTCTCAGACTCCTTTGCGGGAGCGGTCTTCGCCGCCTTTGCCTTGCCCTTCGGCTTCTCGGCAGGTGTTTCCTGTGCCTCCGACGTTTCCTCGCCGCCGCTGAACATCTCGCGGAGCGTGTCAGAAATGCCGATCAGGATTTCACCGCAGTGGCGCAACTCATCAAGTTCTGCTGCAAGTTGGCTCATTTTTGACATCCGTTTTTCCTCCTTCCTTGACCTCACTGATGTTCACGGATTCGACTGTCTGCCCCGGCGAGAGGAGGTAGACCTGCTGGAAGTCCCCGAAGAGGAACCTCACGAGCCTTGCAGGGAGCTTCATATCCGCCCCGCGAAGCACGGCAGCCTTCTTTCCGTTCGGATCAGTGACATTGATGGTGATTCTGTGTTTCATTGCCATGTGTCACCTCGCTTTCTGTAAGGTCATCTGCCTTACAAGTCACAGTCAAAGAAAATGGGCGGGATTTTAACCCCGCCCGGAAAAATCACATTTTTTCTTTCTGTTCCTCGATCCGATCCATCGCTTTCTTCAGATGCTTGTTGATGTTCGGAATGCTTGTCCCCAGGATGTCCGCCGCCTCGGTCTGCGTGTGTCCCACGATCTTCACCAGACGATAGACCTCGCGTTGGATATCGGTCAGGAACCACAGGATGCGGTCGAGCATCTCCTTTTCGGTCTCGTCCTCAGTTTCCATGTAGGTGCAGGTCTCTGAAAGGATGCGGCTCTTGTCCAGCTTGTCCTCATCGCCATCGTCCCCGGCCATGTAGTCAAAGGATAGGTTCCAGTTTGCCGGATACCGCTCTCCGGGATGTTCCGCCTCCCATCTCTTTTTCTCCGCTTTCTCTGCACCCGTCAGCGGCGGCCGACTGTTCTTGAGGTTGTTGTATACCTCGGCATCGTCCAGAGAGTGCAGGATTTTGATATCCGCCTCGGTCACACCGTTCTCGCCCGGACGGAGGGTGACGCTTGTGCCGTCATTGAACTGAAATGTGTAAGTGCCTCTCTTGTCCCATTTTGTCTTCTTGGTTTTCATTGATTGTCCTTTCCCCTGATTCTTGGGAAAGGGCAGCAGATACAGATAAAGGCCGGAGTGCCACAGGAGCCGCTCCGACCTTACAGCCTGCAAAAGGGTATAAGGAAGAAAGGGTACTCCATATCGCACTTTCGCTGCCGCAGCAGCTTGTCCGATATATGTATCCTTTGCCCTTATACGTAATCAGGCATTGAAATATTTTGTTATGTAAAAGCGGTCTGACCGCCTGTTACCTTGTTTGTCCGGCTCCTATCAGGTAGCCTTGGGAGAAGGGAAAATCTGACGGTTTCTTTCTACTTCCTACCGAGAAATTCAACCTCTCGTATTCCTCATTTTACTCAGTATTTCTGATGTTCCCAGGACACCAGGTGTCCGGGAAAAGAGCGTAAAAAGCCCCGAAAAAGCAACAAAAAAAGCCCCTCCGCAGGACTTCTGTTTGCGAAGTCCCGCAGAGAGGCTCTACGGCATATATTTTTACCGGACACAGTGTGTCCGGTAAGACTCAAAAAATATTTTTATTCTGCGTCCGTATCCACGGCAAGGGGATCAAGTCCCTTCGCTACGAGAAAGGCATTGCAGTCCCTTACAGAGTACATGAAGAACTTATTAATAAAGGCGTTATATAAGATATGTGCATCATTTTCTGCAAAACGGAAGCCGAAACCTGACTTGCTTATCATGGCTTGGCTTACTTCCGGTGGAAGATGCATGCCGATACATAAGGCAACCACACTCTCTATGTCCTTGGGGTAATCCGCCCGGTTTCGCATCCTTTGTATTTTCTTTCCGTTAATCAGGGATTCTTCAGATAGCTTCTCCTCAGTAATATCAACCCAAGTCATAAGATATGCCAGGGCGTCCTTGAAAGTCATCGGCTCAATGGTGCGAAGAACCTCGGTAATCTCCTTGTTCTGATTCAGGATGGCATCCGCCTCCGCCATAATGTTTCCGTTGATATCCTTGGAAAAGGAAGTCATGAACTCCATCCCGGAATTGACATCGCGGAAGAGGACGCATTCCTTATAGAACTCTTCGCCGTACTTATTTTTCGCCTTTACCGTCAAATCAAAAGCAAGACAGCATTCATCGACATGAAGTCTGCCGTACTCTGTCATGCGGACGCCGCCGTCATCTTGCCTTGTGACATATTTAGGCTTATTCAGGCAGATGTGGGAATCAACAAAAACATAAGCACCCCGACTGATCTGTCCAGCCAATTCTGCATTGCTGAAATCGATGATAGCCGCGTCTTCCACGCTTATGCTAAAGGTTTGATTCTTAGCGATAGAGCCTTTTCTGAATGCGTGGGGAGGAACATATCGTCCATCAATGAATGTAAAAGCACCTATTGCTTCTTCATACCCAGCATCGACCATTCTGATTTTAGCTGCTTGCCTGGATACACAGAAGAATGTCGCAAGAGCTTCAATCACCGGCTCCATCACATCCACAAGCTCAAAGGTACCTCTTTCTTTGCGGAACTGCTTAATATATTCGAATACCTTGATCTTAAAAGTCCCAAGAGGCATCTGAATCCTCGGTGCGAGGGTGTTGGCTTGCCACTCCATCCAGTCATTCGCAGATCGGACAGTTGAATCCTTGACGCCGCCGACAACAAGGCAGCGAATCTGGGATGCTTCAGAGTTATAGAGCTGCTCCAGCTTGAACGCTTTCCTGTGCCTGTCCCAATGCACACATTCATGGACAATGGTGTTATTTACAGCGCCAAGGTTACGGAGATAATATGCTTTCGGATCAACAAGAATCGTTTTCGCGTCAAAATGCTCTGTAACGGTTTCTCCTGTCTCTTCATCGAACACTTCGATGTCGCAAGCCTCAAAGCATATCTGACCGAACACAGAAAAATCCGAAGTAATAGAACGCTGTTTGATAGTCAGTCCCATTTCTCTTGCCAACTCCGAAACGTCCAAAGCCATCGGAGTTTGCAGTGCTTTCGGATAATTCTTTCTCAAAAAAGCTGTAGCCGCCTCTTCAACCTGGTCTTTGTATAAAATCGGAACCAGAGAATCAGACAGGGGACGGTTATGCTTGGTTTTCTGATTATATGTGGTAACATTCAGAATTTCAAAATCTGCGAGTTTCTTGTCCAGATCGCCGGTACAGCGAATATCAAACCACTGCGTTACAAGGTCTGACTCATCGTAATGCCGAGTTGTTTCAGACACTTCAATCTCAGCTTCGACAACCACGTCAAACAGAATCCGCATTTCCGGCTGATCTTCGACTCCTACCATTTTGACATCAATGTCGGATAATTCGGCGGCATCAATATTTGACACGACTCTTGAGTACAGATCGAGCCTATCGGAGTTTGCTTCTATGTATTCCTTAACAGCGGCAAACAGATCATCATAAAAATGATTTGCCACATATTCCTTAAATGATCTGTCTGCCATAAAACACCTACTCTCTGTTCTTATTCAAAATGGGCAACCCCATCTTCTTTAGGAAGTCATTTGCATCAAATATGGTAATTGAATATGCCACGCCAAGAATGAGCTTGAATGCTCTGTCCGCCTTTTTCCCTCCGAGGCTGTACCCCGCAATGCTTACAAGCTGTTCTGCTATGAACGGATCTAAAGAAAGCCCGATGCAGATTGCTATCACGGTAGGGAGGGAAGGTTTATTCTCGCCGCTACGCAGCCGGGATATTGTTTTCTCAGACAAGCCGGATGTTTCAGCAAGCTGCTCAACGGTAATCTCCCTTTCCTCCATCAACAGTTTCAAAGCATCTCCAAAATCATAGGGTAGATTGCCACCACCGCCTGTTGCGATCAGCTTTGTCCAGTCTTTGACAGACACCTCTGAAAACTTTCCAGCGTTCTTGATTTCAATTGTAAAACCACCAGGGCGTGCATGCATCCTATAATGGACGCCAGGGCTCTTTCTATACAAGACACCAGTTCGATATTTACGGGAACGTTCAGCATGGATGCAGTAATCTTCCAGCTTACTGCGAATACTATCTTTTATGGAGATCCTTCCTGCAGTTACTTCTATACAATCCGGTGACCGCAGTACCATGTGTCCTTCAGCAAACACATATTTCCCAGTGTCCACACATTTGCGGAACTCGGCAGATTCAGCATACCTGTCCAAAAGCTGAACAGGGGAGTATTGCGGTATTCCAACCCTTATTCTGACCGCCGAGCGCGGAGCGGTTTTTCCTACTCTAATTTTGGTGCCGGGTACTTTTCTCACTTCAACAGCATCCACAGTTTTTACAGCCACTCCACCTCTCGATACTTTCGGTGTCTTTTTCTTCGCAGATCCTTTTGATGGAGGCGCAATCTTATATCTGCTGCTTTTTCTGCTCTTAGCCATATTCTTCGCCTCCTTTCCATCTTCGAAAATGTTGTATCAGATTCCGTTATAGTTCTCCCATCTCCAACGGAGAAATTCTCTATTCGTAAATGATGGAATGACAATCCGAGGTGGAATACTTGCTCCGTAATCCATCCTCGCCCTGTTTGATAACTCTATGTCGCCATCCGGGGAAATGCGGAGATGCCCAGTGTCAAACAAAGTATGTATATCAACTCGCATTGCGAATCCATTAGCAACCGTATCTTCACCATTATACTTAAATGGTTTAATATGAGCGGCCTCCAGTATTTCCGGCATCATCACATTAGTTATGACGCACCGTTCACACGCCTTTAACACGTCTTTGCGGAACGTGGCCTGATTTGGTCTGGTGATTCTTGTTTGAATTCTCTTTCTTTCAACCTCGGAAGTCACTTCGCTGGCACGAATCTGATCTAATGCTTTAAGTAATGACTCGTCCTTTGGCTGTGCGGAAATAATCTCCTCTATTTCGGCAAATATGTTGATGTTAATACGGTACTCTTCTTCCTCACGCCTTCTTGCATCAGACCTGATCAAATACCCATAGTTGCTCAGGAATAGCAGATACTCTCTTGCAATTCGGAAGTCATTTGCACCTTCGGCACAGTTTGGCCAACTGATGAGAGAAATTTCTCCTGCGCGATACCAAAGAATAAAATTCACATAGTCCTGCAATTCAGCTTTTGCCCCGGAGAGAGGGATTATTATACGGACAAGTTCATCCGGCGTGATATATCCTTGCATCTGGTCAAGTTTTGTCAGTTCGCACATTATTTCTAATAGCAGCTTAAGCGGATGAAGAAGAATTCCCGCAGAATACCATCGCTTGCACTCCTCCTCACTTTGAATCTGCGGATTAGGCAAACGGAAGGTCTGAATTGTGATAGCGGCAAATTCGGTTTGAGAAATCTCGCGGTCCGCCACCTTCTGTCCAAATTCCGTCAATTGTATCCGTCCAGATCTATCGTTTGGAATTAAGCCTACCGCCCTCCAATATTGACTGCTGTTTCTTATGATATTTCGCTCACCAACACGACCGCCAAGGTTAACCTTGATTGAGTCAGACACATCGTTTGATAATTCGAGCATCTCTTGTGCAAACTCCGGCGAACTGTACTTCAAGTTCTGTCCGAGCAACTCCAGTTTTCTCATACGGAAAAGAACGCCTAACAGTATTACAGGATCGTTAAGCCGTTCTGTGCACTGGAGGCTTGCCCACTTCCATTTATAGTCCTGAAACGGCTTTGATGGTATATAATTCTTCGGGAACATTGATCATGCCTCCTTGTCTTCTTTATAGGAATTGAACTGTTTCGCAACTGCATACGCAAGAAGCGGAGGCACTGCGTTTCCTATCTGCCGGTATATTGAGGAATTATTGCCTTCAAACTCATAATCAACGGGAAAGCTTTGCACTGAAGCAAGCTCGCGGCATGACATTCTCCTTTTACCGTTAGGGTGCGGTAGGATTACAACTCCTCCACGGCTATCACCTCGTGCAGTAACCGTTGGTGCTGGCTTTTCTGGATCAAGCAGCCTGTGCCCAATGTATCCGTTGATATTCAACTTATACTTCGAATATGTATGATTAGGAACACCATTCTCCGTATCAGGATCTGGAAGGTCTTTCAGGGCTTCTGATACGCTCACCCATATTGGAAGACCATCCTCACCATCTTTGCTGTGTGTCGGTTTTGGAAACTCATATTCCCATGTAATATCCTTGCGAACACCGATGATGATGACTCTTTGCCGTGTCTGCGGGACACCATAATCAGCGGCGTTGAGAATTCTGTACTGTACCTTGTATCCTAAACTCTCAAAATCCGCAAGAATCATCTTGAACACTTCTCCTTTGCCAAGATTTGTCAGCCCTTTGACATTCTCAGCCAGAAAGAATTTTGGCTTCTTATTCTCTATCACCCGGATAAGCTGTTTATACAACTCATTTCGCTCGTCACCTATATGTCTTTTTGTGTTTGCCACTGAAAATCCCTGGCATGGAAATCCTCCGATGACAATGTCACAATCAGGGATATCTTCTGTTGATATGCTATGGATATCCTCAAGCACTATATGATCTCCCATATTTTTTTGATATGTATGAACCGCATCCTCATACAAATCATTCGCCCATATGACATCGTGTCCGGCCATTTTAAACCCGAGATCTAAGCCGCCGGCACCACTGAATAATGACACTACCTTCATAACTTCTCTTCCTTTTCGATCCGCATCAGATCTTGTCCAAGCAATTTTGCAAACAATACTGGGACGGCATTACCTATTTGCCTATAGCACGATCCGCGGACTCCACAAAATTCGAAATCTTCAGGAAAAGTCTGAACGGACGCACTCTCTCGAACGGTTAGGCGTCTTTTTCCGTTATAATGTGGAATGGCGCAAACTCCACCGCCACCATTACCCCTTGCAAGAATAGTAGGAGAGGGCTTATCAGGATCAGTCTTGCGATGAGCTGTATAATCGCGGTACTCCACTTTGTACTTCGAATACTCATGATTCAAAATATTATTCGGTAAGTCTGGATCTGGAAAGTGACCTATTGCCTCCGAAATGCTTACCCATCGCTTTAAGCCGCCTTTTCCTTCCTTGTTGTGTGTCGGTATTGGGAATCTAAACAGCATTTCCTTGCCAAGATCGTGCCTCTGTCCAACGATGATTACCCTCTGTCTTGTCTCTGGAACTCCGTAATCTGCCATATTAACTAAATGCAAATCAGTGTAATATCCTGCGGCCTCAAAATCTGAAATGATTTGTTTTATGGCCTCGCCTTTACCAAGGGAGAGAATACCCTTAACGTTTTCTGCGATGAAGAAATAGGGCTGTTTCTCATGAATGACTTCATAGAAGAATTTATATAGGGCATTTCTTTCGTCATCAAGCATTCTAAACCTATTCGCCTGACTGAATCCCTGACAAGGGAATCCGCCAACGACTACATCTGCTGTCGGTAATTCTGAAACATTGATGTGTTTTATATCATCAAGAACAATATGAGTCCCGATGTTCTTCCTATATGTTTCTACTGCGTTTGCATCTATATCATTTGCCCATATCACAGTGTTTCCTGCTTGAATCAACCCAAGGTCGAGTCCACCAGCACCGCTAAATAAAGATAGTATTTTCATAATAAACTCGACCTATTGGTCTTTTCTCCTTCCGCCTTCATTGAATGGCACTCTTTCCGCTATTCACCCAATCACCAAGTTCTGATTTCTTAAATTTCCATAACCGGCCAATCTGATGCGCCGGAATGTCCGACTTTTGCCTTATCCACTTCCGCAATGTCACGGGCTTAATATTCAAGTATTTTGCAGCATCCTCAAGACTTATATAGTTATCTTCAATTTTTCCAGTCATAGTGTTCACCTCATATCCCGTGTGAATTCAAAATCTTCAGATTACATTATAGCACAACGAAAGCGAATTTTCAAGTGATTGAGATGTATTTAGTGATATTTACTGATACGGAATAAACATAAAACAACCCGGTTGTCCGCTCTATAAATATAAATCGGAACAACCAGGTGCAAGATATGGTTTATTACAAAAAGCCCTCAACAGATTTGCTTTTTTCTTTTTCAGTGTCTATTGGCATTAATCGCTTTCAATACACGGATTAGTTGCCTAATCCCATCTTTATATTGAGCATCCTTTACTTCTTCTGGAAGCTCCGGAAACTTTGTTCCACATATATAACAAAAAACCGTATCGTCTGGACTTAGCGTGCCACATTCTCTGCATTGTTTCATTTCCTCTCCCTCCAACTAGAACAATCCACAAAAACTGTATCTTAAATTGCTTGCACTATAGCCATTTATATGTGAAGTCATATCTATTTCAATGGCTTCCTTAAAAATTCTACCTGAGTAGCTTACCTGCCCGCTTGAGCTTGTTATTACAAAACTGACAGCACCATTTTCAATAGTATAAAACCCAAATGACTCATATTCGTGATTTAGCCATTGACCTACTTGACTTGGAGTGCCGGTTGAGCCCACCTCAACTACTTTCCCGTCAGGGAAAAATCTAAGATACGATGAGTAATCAGGATATCTGTATTGATAAACACCATCGAACAGAATTATTCCTTCACCCGTATCTGACTCAGACGTCGCTGGAATGTTCTTGCCTGACTCTTGATCCTCAGTTAGCGATTCAACACTCGCATAATCTGACAAGTTTTCCTCAAAATCGTTAAACTTTGTGCCGCAAATATAGCAAAAAACGGTATCATCAGGGCTTAATGTTCCACATTCTCTGCATTGTTTCATTATATTTTCATCCCTTCATCATAAACGAATCGACCATCACACATAGGGCAAATCAGCTCGCCCTCTTTAATCTGTCAGTTGGTATACGACAATTCTTCGTGACAGTAAGGACAAGCAATATCAATATAATATTCCTCTGTCTCATCGGACTCTGCTTCTTGCGTTTCTAGTTCACCTGCATCTTCTACGGTTACATATTCTCCCTGTTTTCCGCTTGCAACGGCTTCTTCTGTTAGCCTTGTGATTTCTTCCTGCTTTGAAATCTCTGCTTGTATGGCTTTCTCTGCGTTGATT
This sequence comes from uncultured Acetatifactor sp., assembly GCA_964617975.1. Lineage (GTDB taxonomy): Bacteria > Bacillota > Clostridia > Lachnospirales > Lachnospiraceae > Acetatifactor. Next base: position 19,575 of record CAZUAP010000001.1, read on the forward strand.
ACAAATGATTTCTGAATGCCATCTCCGAATCGTATTATCTTTGCATAGTTTTTGCTGTCCGCAATGGATACCTTACACTGCCTTAATTGTTCTCGTGTGGTGCATCGGAATTCCACAAGAAGTTTTCCAAGATAGGCATCAGCATTAGTTGGTTCCATATCAAGAATACGTTCACAGTATTCATCGGCCCGGTCAAACTCACTATCCTCCAAAAAAAGTCCAACACGCTGTAAGAGCGGCGATACCTCTGGGTGAATCGCGCTGACTATCTTTTGTCCGTCACTAGAGTTATTCGCATTATCATTCTCAAAGTTATCGCTTTCAGCAGATGATATATCTATTGCATCAGAAAACCTTTTCCCGCAGACGGCGCAAAACATCGTATCATCGGGACTAAATGTTCCGCACTCTAAACACTGTTTCATACTGTGTGCCTCCACTGTTTATATTTTCAGTCTTGTCACCTCGGCACCAAATGGTGTCAATGCAAGACGTGCTATCTTGAAGTATTGTTTTCCAAACGGAATTCCCACGATTGTAATGCAGAAGATGATTCCGATAACTGTAGCCTCAACCGCTAATTCCCAACCAGTTGTCGCAATCCACACCATATTAAGGAGGAAGCTACCTACACCGCCGCTAAATACCACGGTCTTTCCAAAAGGGCAGAAGCACAACCATGAAATCTTGAAGCATTGCTTACTGATCGGAATACCAATTACTGTGATAGCCCACAAAACACCGGCGATTCCCCAAAGAATACCCGTTATAGCTCCTCCGAAGACAAACCAAGCGAGATTTCCTAGCATCCTCATCAAGTGCCACACGCCCTTGTCAAAGAATATTTGAACAATTCTTCGTTTTCTGACGGTTTATCTTCGATTACAACAGAATCTCCAGAAGACCATTCCTCCTTGATTAAGACCTTTGCAAGTGGATTTACGAGGCAGGTTTCAACCATATTGCCGATACCGCGTCCACCGTTTGACAAATCTCCCTGCGCTTTATTGAGAAGGTATTCCTTAAACAGAGCAGATACTTCAAGTTTAATGCCCTTTTCATGTTCCAAGTTGTCTGCAATGGCGCTAAGTTTAAGGTTAAGGATTTCCTCCACTGCTTTCTCTCTAATGAAATCAAATACTATAAAATTGTCGCCTATACGATTAAGCAGTTCCGGGCGCTGGATAGTGTACTTAAAGTAATCTTTAATAGTAGCAAGCAATTCTTTTTGGATAGTATCATAATCCATGTTTGGCGTTATGGTCTGATAGCGCTTTCCCGTTTCCGCTTCCTGCCCAACAACTCCTAGATTGCTGGTGAAAATAATCAGCGCTTCAGAGAAATACATAGTTTCTCCGGCTGAATCAGTAATTCGACCATCTTCAAGTATCTGAAGGAATTTATCTAGGATTGACGGGTGTGCCTTATCAATTTCGTCAAACAGCAATACGCAAAACGGTTTTGACTTGATTGCATTCGTCAACTGCCCACCATCGCTGTAGCCGATATATCCAGGAGGCGCTCCTAGCAACTTCTGATCAGAATGCGGTTGCTGATATTCACTCATATCAAATCGAGTTACAAAACTCTCATCACCGAAAATAAATTCAGCGATTGTTTTTGCCAACTCAGTTTTTCCCGTGCCGGTGGGACCAGCAAAAAATAAAACACCTTTAGGTCGGCTACTTGAACCGCCTTGTATTCCTGACATTCCCAAGCAAGCACGACTCAGTACGCTGGCCGCTTTTTTTATTGCAGCTTCTTGACCTTTAACTCTTTTCGCCAGGAACTCTTCAGCATGTTTGACTTTTTCAGAATCCAGCTTGTCCCATTGACTTTCCGTTTCGCCATAGCGGAACATCTTAACTGCCTCACGGATTTGATATACCGTATATTTCTTTTGCTGGCATAATGAGAAAATACCGAACAATTCAACAAGTGTCATACCATCGGTAAGAGCTACAAACTCATCTTGCACTTTTTTCCTTTCTGTCGGTGCTAAATCCTTAGCCCCAGCTACTGTGTCGATTCTCGCATCTATCACCGCAGCTCTGACCTCTTTCTCCGGGCGGGAAATAGTTAGGGTTCTAACATAGGGATTGTTGAGGTAAAACCATGTCGGTATATCATTGACCTTTTCGACAATCAAAAACAGAAGATTAGTCAAAGGTTGTTTATCACGCATGCTTAATGCCTGTGTCGGCGTTCTCGATGCAAGCATAAGCCTTGTAAAGTATTCTATTTCTTCATCAGATAAATTGTCTGGAGATGCAGCTATCGTGTTCGCCAGATCCACCACAACGGCAGTAGGGCGGACTGTATTTGACATCGTTTTTCTTATAAGTTCTGTAGCCGTGCTTATCGACTTGGAAGACTTCTCGTCCGAGGATACCTCTCTGTAAAAAGTTGAGACCATGTCAAGAGCATAGGGATTCGAAAAACCGTCAATTCGATTATAGAAAACAACCGGATCATATCCTTCTTCGGTTAAATACCGCTGCAGGTACAGAGAAAGGGCAACCGGCTCACAAGTCCCATCATCTTCATATATCCAGGGCTGAAGGTCATGAACATTCCCTTCAACAATGAATGTTGTATTTATATCTTGATAGACGGCAAGATCTTTTTGCCATTTCTCTGCTTGAATCATTAGTCGTTTACCTCCTTAACGGTGAGTACGGCATCAACATCACACAAAGTGATTTTTGACCCATCGGCAACTCTAACTGGGGAATTTTTTACAATTCGCTGCCCGTCCACCAGAGTACCGTATGTGCTTATATCTTCTACTAAAACTCCAACATTTCGTCGCGGCGTAACTCGCAAGTGTTGTCTGCTGACCGATGGGAATTCGGCAAGTTCTTCTGCCCCTATTTCTGTCCTTCCAACTATGCCACCCTCTTCGGGGATCTCTATTTCTTTCCCATTATTTAATCTCAAGATGTAGTGTTTCTTGCGAGAACCAGATTCTGTCGAAATTGCTTTCCCCTCATTTTCTGAAGTATCTGAAGCGGCATTGCCTTTCATAAGTTCCTCAACACGTGGATCGTCCTCATTATAGGTTAAGAAATCCACCAACTTACGGCCACAAGACGGGCAGTTGTCAGGAAAACTCAATCTCCGCTCAAAAACTATTTTTTCACCACAAGTACATACTTTACAAAACGCCATATGTTAACCCTCCGAGTTTAATGCTCGTTGCTTCTGTGTAGATGTTTTTCTCTGCCTCTTCCTTGCACTTCTTTCGCTGATGTCTGACTGGACACACATTTCATCAATATGAGCGGGTTCTGCATATACACGTTTCAGAATCACACCCTTTTCAGCAGCTCGTTCTTCCAAGGTTGTATACATGGAGCAAATACTGTTTGCACTACTTTCTATCTGACGTTGGCGTTCCAGAGACCCACCTTTTGCCTCTCCAACAGGTTCAAACATTATTCCGCTGCCGTCATTGCCAATAAACACATCGCATAGTGGATGTCCGTCAACCGCATACATTTGACCAACAGTGTGATCCAGGACTGCGTCATCCTTTGCGTGGCATCCAAGATCTTCCATTATATCCTCGATGACATCCATCACATATTCATCTTGTCTGCGCTTCTCCAACACTGATGTCATTCTGGCAACTTCTTTTTCGACCCTATATGGAAGTCTCTCTGTTGGCTTTACTTCGAGCATCTCGCACAATGCGCAATACTCGAAATAAGTAGATTCCATCCTTTCCTTGTCGGCATCAGTAATTCTTGCAGCTCCCTGCAGATAAGTAGAAACTCGCATTTTAACCGACCTGATTTTGTCCTCGATGTCTGTTGCCGATGCCTGAATCGTTCTTGCCAGTTCCGCTAATAGACGAGTTCTATCTTTCTCGTCTTTCTCTGATATGATAGGCCGCTCATCCACTTTCTTAACCCAGGAATCAAGCTCCTGTTCCAACTTCGTAGGTTTCTTATGCGCAGAGAATAATAGCCCTGAAAAATCAAGTTCATCCCGTTTGGCGTCGCTTTGACCTTCTTCTATCTGAAGCGTAGCACCTGTCACAACAGCACTTTTACTATACCCACCGACAGAATCATCTGCAATAAATACCGTCGTTTCAATATTTGACCCAGCTGTCATTTGAACATTGTTCTTATGTTCAATCTGCAGCTGCTCCTTTAATCTTTGAATACTGTCTGCCAACTCCTGCTTCAGCCGGGCTTTCCTCATTGCCTCCAACTGGGCAGTCGTATAATAACTGCTCATATTAGACAAACGCCTCCTTCATTCTTCGCATTTCCTTCTCATACCCCAATCTGTTAAGCCACGCTATGAAGCGATCACTTTGGAGCAGTTCGTCAATTTCTTTAATAGAACACTTACTTAAAACTGGTATCAACGCATCCATCGTTTCCACAGATACCCCAAATATGTCTATCGCTTTTTTCCCTTGTAAGGCAAAGCATATTGTGGATATAGACGCCATGTCATTGCTTCCGTTACGTCGAATAAGCTGTTCTAGTCTGTCAACCTGTGCTTGCTCATAATCATTATACCTAAGATAAAACACCAACAATCCCGTCGAAAGAAACTTCTTTGCAATCTCATCCTTTCCAGTTGATAACTGGTCGACATATTCAGAAAGAGAGCCATACTCTTTGCCACAGTAGAATATTTGTTGCGGATCATCTTCTATGTACATTAAAAGTTTGTATACAGCAGCATCTGCATCCTGATATAAGGCAAGTTCCCTGATTTTTTCAACAAGGCTTTTATCAAACTGCCGCACAAAATCAATCAGTTCACGTCTCTTGACGATACGTGATGCCTGCGTCCAATGGTTCTTAATTGCCTGTGCAAGTTGATGAAGTGTGGTCACCGATACGGTTTGCCCCTCAAATCTACCAAATATAAGTGGCTTGTTTTGATTCTCCTTTTTTGTGCGGGAATATATGCTTCGATTCACAGGACGCATATATTCTCCCTCGCACCACCGTTTTACCTGTACATATCCCCAACGCTGATCTTCATCCTCATTAAGGAGTCCTTTTATCAAAACGCCTAAACGACCGCTTATCTGACTCGGCAGGTCTAATCCGCCCTCCCATGCTTTGGAAATCTCTTCAACAGACATTCCTTCAAAAATTGAATGCCCCAGGACTGCCTTACAAAGCACTAAACCAAAAGAGCCGTAGTCATAAGCTGGAGACATGGCTGCACTCCATAAAAGTGCTTTAACACGAGGTGCATATTCTGGGGTTCCTCTTACCGCATCTACCAACTTGCCGTTTGAATTCGTATATCCACTGATGCCACAATCCCCAATCACAACTCTTTCGCCGTTGTCGGTGTAAAACAAATTACTGGGTTTAATATCACAGTGAACAATGCCGTTTCTATGTAGTTCATGCAAACCTTCATTTATTGAAGGAACCAATATGTTTTGAATATGTGCACTAGAAAGAGCACCTACATCTTCCAGGGTTCCTTCTGAATAGTATTCATATATTTCATAGTAGTACCCGCCATGCTCGCCGCACTCAACAACGTGCGCAATATTGGGATGTCGCACACTCGTCAGAAAGCTTTGCATCTGATTGGACGGATGCCAGCCATTGTGGTAAATTTTGACTACATATGATTTACCCCATTTTTTTGCCAAATAGACATTAGATTGCTTCCCTTGCTTATTCATAAGGGAGTTAATCACATAGCTATCAGCAACTGATTCACCAGCTAATAAGATAACACTCTGCCCGCTCTGGTTTGAACTTCCCGGCGGAATCGTCTCTCCAACATTTATTATATGGCCGATATGAGATTTCGGCGGTTGTGTTTCGGCAGCATTTATCATATAATTCTCTCTCCTTGAGGAATTCCAATCGTTAAAATCTTATTCCCATACATAACGTTTTGTAGCGTTCTCTCCGAGATTTCGATTCCTTGATATCTATCGTGATATTTAAAAATCAAGCACCTTTGATTTGATGAACCACGTAAACCCTTATTATCGTTTAACTCCTTAATATATGGACCGTCAATCAGAGCGGCACACGCATTGAGGACGGAATCAATAGCTTCATTTTTCTGTAACCTCAGTTCCTCTATTCTGTATCCTGTAAAGATGAGTATATCATCGCAAATACTCACAAGAGACTGTACCATTTCGTTCAAAGCTTCCGGATTGAGGAATGGCTCTCCACCTGAAATGGTGAATCCATCAATTGGAGTTCGTATACGGCGGATCATCAACATAAGTTCGTTAACGGTCACTTCTTTCGAATCGTCATATTCTTGAAGTTCCGGACTTATACACCCTTCACAGCCACGGTTACATCCATTCATCCATATTCCGACCCTGTTGCCGGGCCCCAGAGCCTTAACTGGGTAATACATTCTTGCTAGACTGATTTTTGCTTCTTCCATTGTCATCTTAGCTCCGAAGTAAAATGGGATGAACACACTAGTTTGTTTCCATCAACATGCTTACCACAAAACAAGCAATTGTGAGTCCGTTTGCGTTCCTCAATTTCATGCCCTACCTGCCATTGATTCATTGACAGCAAAAGCTCATCAGGCGTAATACAAAACATCGCACCATCAGAAAGTTGCTTTGCACATTCTAATGGAGTGGGCATCTTCCTTCGAAGTTCGGATGACTGTGGAGATCTCAGTTTTGTTGCCACACTGTTTTGAAGAAACAAAATTGCTGTGTCCGGCGAGGCTGAAACAATGTTGCCAATCCCCCAACAGAAGGGAACATCGTATTCTCCGGATTCATAGGCATCTATGTTTAAAAAAGCATGGGTGCCAATTGGCTCTTTGTGTAAGGCACTACAAAGCACTTCCACACTTCTTGTATTTTCGTAATTCAAGTAATAGCTGTCACCACCAAAAAGAGCTCTTCCACCCAGACTCTTTCGTCTGATAATCCAGCTATAATTAGGTCTTCTCACGCTGCATAAGGCGGGAAGAAACTTAGTATTTACCGCATAAATCATCTCCTGAATACCTGCAGTGTCATCCCATGTGAGATTTTTTATAGGGTTCAAACCAGCATATAATGTCATAAGGTATACGCTGGTACTTGCAATCATTTTTAAGGCACTCATGTAAGCAATCGTGTCTTTCTTTTTCAAGACCGTTATCGTTTCAGAAAACGGTAAAGGCGAATGCATTAATTCATTGCATACTCTCACCTCGTTATCAATGGACTCATGCGCTTGTTTCAATTGAGGGAGAATATCCAATGCTTTTGACGGCATGGCATAAATCTTGTCCAACATTTCTTCTCCGTTTTTATAAAGCCCATTGCCAATTTCTCGATAATATGTGTAGTCATTCAAGAGCATCTTGAGGCGTGCAACATCATCATTTTCATCTAATGCCCGTTTGTATATCTCCGCAATCTCATCTGTATGTCCGCTGGTCTCTCTATTAAGCAGACCCAGAAAATATAGGACTTTCTTTGAATCCATTTCATTCGCCTCACTTGTCTATGTCTTGTAACACATTCGCCAATGCAATATAGCGTGGATCGTTAGGCGAATAACTGAGCGCCACACTAATATGTCTTAATGCATCAAGTCTTTGTGTCTCGTTCGTTCCGTTTCTCAATGCTAATAGTGCCATCACATATTCTTTCTCCGCTGAACTTGGGAGATTATTAATTTTGTGGGCATACTTGAATCCTGTGTTTTCAGATGCAGCGAATCCTTCAAGCGTAAGCCCATATATTGCTTCCGAGACAATCTGCATCTCTGTCTCCTCATAAGCTGCATCTGCTTGTACCGGAACATAATTCTTCGGAATATCAATCTTCTTTGATCTTTCTCGAAGGACATCTTTTGCTGTATCAAGTTTTTCAAACTGAGTAGCCAGGTCATAGCACTCTTTCAGTTGAAAAGCCTCAATGCTATCCCAAGCATTAACATTTGACATACTTATCACCTATTACATCGTTCGGCGAGGAGGATAGGAGTTATCCTCCTCGCCGACATCATGTCTCTTTCCGATAGTCACTTCAACAAAACTATATTCTCGAATTGCTATCCAGTGTATTGTTAAGGTATCCCACTTGCTGCTCGACGTTCTTTTGTACCGATGCCGCTGACTGATGAGTATTGTAGGCAATTACAATACCCACAATTATCAAAATAACTCCCCAGACAGGATGAGATGCAAAGCAAAGGATCAAGCCAAAAAGGGATATAATAAGCGGCAAAAGGGTGCTCATTGTTGTTTTACTAGAAGCCGCTTGAGATGCACTCGACCCCATACTTCTTGCCGCATCACGAAGGTTACTGTATGTACCTGTGATTTGGGACTCACACGCATTAAGTTGCTGTCTTGCTTCTTGTGATGTCATAATTAGCGACCTCCTTCATTGATTACTTCATCGTAGGTTTCGGCATAACGTTCCACCCAGACCTTGGCGGGTACATCATAAGGACGGAAATGAGTGTTTTTAACATCTCTGCCGATATCCATGTAAACAGCAGTTTTGCCACGAAGAGCTTTTGCTTCGCTTTCCGCAACAAGGATGTCCATTGACTCCTCATCAAGGCCATATGCGATGCGCTTGTCAAACATAGAATCATAGCGATCCCCAAGCATCAGTTCGATACTACGAATACTCTCACCCCATACGATGCTGTTCACCCCATATTTGGGACCATTTGCAATGATTTTCTGGAGCATTTCAATCGGACTCAATTCTCCGCCACGGTCTTCCTCATAAATCCGTCCAGTTCGCAATCTTCTCGCACGATTGATGCCAAAGAACATCAGGAAGATTCTCTCGCTAGCAGGAAGTGTGCCCTCAGAACGCCCAAGAACTGTTTCATACAAACTGGATATCAGTTCTTCAGCGTCTCCAACTTTGGCCACTTTAACCTGCTGAGGGAATTGAGACTCAAGGAAATCAAAGTCACACTCTCCATCAGCCAACTCATCAGCAAAGAGGTCTACAATATACACTAAGGCATTGGCCTTATCTGCATTTGTATGAAGTTCCTCATAAAGAACACTCATGGCAGAAAGCTCGAACAAACTAAGCGCCATCTTTTCATCTTTGCTGACAACCAGAAGATTATCCCGATCCTTTGTCCGGAGTTCCGGCATGAAGATGCTCTTCTTTCCAAACCCTTGACCCAACAGCAACCCATATCCGTCTTTGGATGTTCCGAGAGGCTCAACGCTATCAGAACCCTCCAAAATCAACTTATTAAAACAGTTATGGATGTTATCTTCTGCATTTGTCAGAAGAACTCTAGTCTGCTGATCTTCATACAGCGGCGCGACATCAGGATCTGTGAAGTATGCATCCAGTCGAGTAAGAAGATCCAATCGTTCGTCCTCATTAATGTAACTCACCTGGAAGAAGTTGTTGGCAGATTCAACACCGCCGCCACCATTATAGATTGCAGCACCGGCGGGCTGATTCTGAAGGGTACGGATTCCGGCGTTATCAGCATTCAGAATCGATGCCGCTCCATCTTCAGATCCTTTTACAGCAATACGAATAGCCATCTGGCTGAAGTATGCTTCAAGTCCAGCACAGTTATGGAAATCCTGGCATGCAAGGATAACATGTATACCCATTGCACGACCCTGCATAACGAGCTTGTTTAGACAGGAGAGGCATTCACTACTAATGGAGTCGCTCTCTCCTTTACTTCTGAAGAGTTCCTGAACCTCATCGAATATGAGCAGAAGTTTCGGAACCTTGGGAACGTCAGACAACTTCACATAACCGTTGATATCGGATACACCATACCGCGTGAAATGCTTTGTTCTGGTTTCCAACTCAGTGCACAATTCCTTGAGAACATTTAAGCCGAATTCGCGCTCACTATTAATCGCAACAACCCTAAGAGACGGCAAGCGATACCGAGTGTAGGCGCTGAATTCAACGCCCTCCTTGAAATCGAGCAGATACATCTGCACCTCATCTGGAGAATAGCTAATTAGCGTACTCATGATGAGCGTATGAAGTAGGGTGGACTTACCAGCACCAGTCTGGCCGGCAATCAAAGCGTGGTGCTCAGTGCTTCCGCCACCTCTTCCCAACACCATCTTCACGATGGTGTTTGCACCTTTGATACCGATAGGAATGGCAATTTCTTCGTGATTCCCGGTGAACCAGTTATTGCTGTCGTAGATATCCTCTCGGTACATGCTATCAAAGTGTTCAACTTTGAGCTGCATATGCTCGATAACGCTGCTGATTAACGGTATAATCTTGTTCTTCCGTTCAATTACATCCTGCATATCATCAAGCTGCAAGAACAGACGATCCTTATCCGAACCAACAAGCATCAACCTTTTTCCTGATGCCTTCGTCTCAACAAGGCTTTGCGCAATTTCTGCAACAAGAGTCCCGTTTCTCTGCTTGAGTTTCTCAAGTTCCTCATCATTGGCACAGATGAGTACACAGACTCCCAAAGACGCGCTATTTCTTACAATTGCATGCAGATCCTTCAGTGCGGTATCATTAAAGCCTACAGGGAAATCGGTAATAGCCAGTGCTCTGATAACCTCTTTTTTCAGGCGGCTGATTTGATCTCCGCCGTAAGCCTGGGTCATATTTTCGAGACGTTGCCGCAAAGTAGCAATGGCATTCTCGATGTCTTTTTCTTTGCTCCAAATTTTAGTATCGATGATTCGAGCAGAATTTGGGCCCTCCGCGAGTTTCGGAATATCCGGAAAACTCGCTCCAAGCTCAAGCGGATCAATCATCGTCGCCTCAAGTTTTCCTGCTGGGAACGACATAAACAGCTTCATAAGCAGAGGCTGAATCAGTCCCTGAACATAGTTTCTCTCCGCAGGAGAATATCTCATCAAAAGCGAAATGCCATCTGAAAGTCTCTGCGAATAAGGAATTGTAACCACATATTCGCCAGATTGTTTTATACCAACATCGCTCGTTTGCAACTCCACAGCCTGAACAACCGCCATGTCATCCTGCGATTTATTAGGGATGATAAGACCAATATCACCCAACATCACATAATCCGGAACCTCGGACGGGCACTCGTAGTTAACAGCGTTAAATCTGGATGATTTAATTTCTTGCTGATACGCATGAACCGTTGTTTTATTAAAGCCCTCGCTAATATCCGTTCGACGCGCATCGCAAATATTTTTATGCTTGGCCTCAAATCGACGTTCAGCCTGAGTGTCACGATCAATTTGCTCTGTCCGCGCCTTGTCGAGCTTGTCATTTCTTGTTCGTTCTGACTCTGCAATCTGACAATTACAAAGTGTCCTATATGCCTGGACTTTCGAACTGATTGCAGCAGTAACCTCTCTCTGCTTACTTTCTACAGAGCTCATACCTCCACGTGCCGCACCTATGGCACCATCAGCACCGCTTTTTGGCATGTTGTTGATGAGGTTATTACAAGCATTAACAACATTATTAACTGTGTTTCTTCTAGCCTCAGTATTCTTAATGTTGTTTTCGCATTCGCTCGTGTATTTCTGCCTTTCATCCTCGCACTGTTTCCTTGCGCTTGATGTTACAGAGTCGTAAATCTGCTGGCTACTGGTCTTTGCGTCCTCCCACTCTTTTCGAGCCCCTGTTAATTCCCCGCGAAAGGCATCAGTGTGGCTGCGCAAGGCAAACATAGCAGCCATAGCCTGCCCATGTCCGGCAGGAATGTTTTTCCAGTTGTTCCAAGGTTTCGCCACATCGTCTGCACTAACCTCCGGCTGTTTTGAAACGGATACGAAATCAAGCAAAATCCCTTGATCATCATTTTGCTTGACAACAACATCAACGATTGCACCCTGATCAACCGCTGCTTGTTCAGCTCCGTTCAAAACCCTGCCGATTACACCTTGCTCCAATTCAACAATCAGATTGCCTTGGTAGATGTTGATGATACGTCCGGAGCATTTTTTTCCTACACTGTAATCTCCCATTTGCTCTATTGCACCTCCTGTAAATAATGACCTTGATAAGTTTTGTTGACATTACGCTTCTTTTTCATCCGCTTTCATCTATCTGCTGCATGGCTTCCTCCGGTGTTGACATCCTGATATTACCCTCGTTGTCCTCTAAAATAAGAAGAGGCAATCCAACAAAAGACATTTCCCCGTCAGCGAATATAGGTTCGTAGCATTTAAAGCCACGCCACTCACAAAGGTACTCCGCCGTTTCATAGCCTTGGCTCTTTGCAAATTTATCTATTGATGCTTGTACCATTGTCTACTCCTTTCATAATGTGATTTACCACGCTAAAATCAAAATCCATATTGTCTATGCGTAACAACTGGGGGACACAAGGAGTCGTTCCGCCGAACAGTGAAGTGTCTTCATACTTGACTCTGGACAAATAATCCAGGACAGCAAAATCTCCAATCCATTCACTTTTTTCTCCTGGTCCTCGTTGGTTATCCTTGATTCTTAGGAGTCCGTTTGGTGCCCTGTCAATATTTACTATATGACCACTATGTCCACGCCCTTTCCACGCAAACTGGATAGTGTATCGATTTCCAGGCTTTACAACTTCATTTACAAAATCCAAGTAGTCTTCTGGTGTCCGTCGGTTGTTATCGTAAATATAGTCGGGATGTTTTCCCGTTTTAGGATCAATCCACGCCATTCTGGGATCGTGGGATAGTCGTTCGAGTGCCGATCCTTTAGTACATGGCAACACCTGGACATTGTATCCTCTTTCACGAGCCTCGAAAGTAACTACACAAGATTGACAGTTGATCGAATAGCTATAATCCTTTCCATAGTTGGGATTTACATGGCCAGAATCAGCCTGTTCAAATGTCATGTTTTCACCAGGGGATACATTTGCTATTGGCGGGCGACGATTATTAATTTTTTCAATTAACTCATCATAATTTGGATCAGTATACAATCCGTTTGGCTGCCCCTGTATATCCTTCTCCAATTCTGCTGAGTAGTGTTTTCGTAATTCACTTATCGTTGCATCTAGTGCTGAAATTGAAACCACACCACGATCCAACAAATTATCTCTGTATACTTCAAGAATGTTATTGATGTATCGTTCACCCATCTGTCGCTTTTCTACAGGCGAAAGTTTTAGGACTTTGACATGCTCTTTTATTGCCTCTGCCTCTACTTGATTAGAGTAATTCTGTGCAACGGCCATCAGCTGGCTTCTTAACATGTTTAGTTCTGAAATCTTTTGCTCAGCAGACAAGACACTAGATTCCACTATTCGATTCACCAAGGTATCATATGCTTCCTGTAATGTTTCGCTTTTAGGAAACCCAATGCCAAGAGCACCTTGTGCTGTAGCGGCGGAAAGCGAATCAATTTGACCAACATTTTGATCACTTGCGGTACGCAACATTAACCCAGCATCTTCATTTGATATCTCTCCCATAGCTAAGGCAGATGCCAGTCCTCCACCTATCGGTGTTGTTATTCCGCCACCAGATGTCAATCCCTCTGAACCACCACCTTGATAGCTTTGTACTTGCCCCGCAGTATCTAGTGTTGCAAATCCGCCACCTCTCCAGCCAGAATCATTTCCGCCCTCACTTCCAACAGCAACATGGTCGGGAGTGGCATCAATCCCCATGCTGCGAAGAAGTGCCACTCTTGCATCTTCAGCCTCGTTTAAGCGTTGAGCCATACCCTCAGTGAGTGCAGCAGAGTCTGCACCAAATGCTCCTGCCCTTAGTCTGCGCAACTTCTCCAAGTTGGATCTTTCGACCTGGTTGTGCCTTTCTATCTCTTGAACATGGGCGCTTTTCTGCTGCCTGACACGATCCGCATCTCCACGAGCGGATGACAACGCTCGTTGACTAGCCGCCAGCTGGTTCTCAGCCATACTCAGCTGTGCTCTGGCCTGCTCCACATCACCTACTGGGTTTCCTTCTTCGTCAGTCTCGCTGGCGGCAGCAAGCTGCCTTCTAGCTGCGGCAACTCTACTATTGGACGAAGCTACTCTAGCTTGACAACTTTGTACCTTTTGATCGGCCTCTTTGCCTTGCTCGATGAGTGCCTCGGCTTTTTTTCCAATTTCTTTAAAACTTTTAGCCATTACCACAGTCTCCTAAACTCAAACGGATTATCAGCCAAATATTCCGCTTAAGTTGCTTTTTAGTGATTCTATCTGTTGTTTTGTCTCATCAACAACGCCTTCCGCATCCGAAATGATACCTTCATATTCTCCGGCGCTCCCTTCCAATTTGGAACGTCCAGCCTCGGCTGCATCGCGTCCAATGTCAGAAATACCACCGGCTTGTTCTAGTTTGCTGATACCAGACCTGACATTTTCCAACTCGCCCTCAGTGGTCTCTCTGATTTGCTCTCCTTGTTGCTCTATCTCTTGCCCAGCTGACTCCACCTGCTCGCTAAACGCACTGTCAAAGCTACTTTGATAGGAACGTCCGGTTTCACTGATTGCCTGAACATCCTCTTCATCTTGCAGTTCAATGCTCTCAAGAACAGCGTTAATCTGATCGGCCTGTTCTGTCATTTCAGATCCAAGTTCAGTAGTCTCTCGACTATTCTCCTGCATCTCTTTTACACCCTCACGGTTTTTTTCTCTGAAACTTCCCATAAGTAGTCTCCTTTCAGTTTTGTTTAAATGCTTCAACACCATGCATCTTGATATAGGTGCTAAGATCCTCGTTTAACTCTTTGGACAGCAACGATAGTTTCTCGATCTCTTTATCGATTTTCTTAATATCTTTAGTTGTCCCTACCGCTTGAATCAGACTTTTGTAAAGCTGTAATGTCCGGTCGCACATTTGTGTTTGCAACAAAGTTATCTTTATTAGTTCGGATTCTGGAGCACCGAATCGTGTCCATCGTCCATTTTTAAGTCTCTCAAGTGCAAAGATCCAATTGCCTACGGTGTTTATAATATCTAAAGCTTCGTGAATCTTTGATTTGTCCGCAAGCAGACTTTCCCGACTGGATTGAAGCGCTTCAAGTTGATCGTACCTCACCTGTTTATCTTCATCATTAAGCTGCACTTTTCCAAGTTCCACTCGTTCCAAATAAGAGTACAGTTTATTGATTTTTTCAGCTTGTGCTGCAACTGAGTTCAGCCAGTACTCACATGGCGCGATTCTGCTTTCTATGTCAGACAGCAGATGGAAGTATTTACTTCCTATAATTTTAATACTCTTGAGGTTCTCATCCTGATATGTATCTCGATCAGCAAGGGCATACCTTAAATCTGCATCGTTCTTTGAAGATACCATTGCTTCTTTCTCAGCCTGGTTCTCTATCTCGCCCCACCATTCTTTGATTCTCATGGTAAAGGGGCGCATCAGTTTCTCATAAAAAATCAGAGCTTCGCCCACGGCAAATGTTGACATCTGTTCAAGCTGCATTGCGCTTGCTGCCATAGTGCTTCCCAAAAGCGATCTGTCATCTGCAGATGTGATTCTCAAGCCAATCTTAAGACCAGTATTTTTTAATACTTCCTGTGCCATCACCGTGGGTAGCTGGTCTGCAATTACGATTCCTTCCTTCAAAGCTCGTACTTCGGCAAGCATCTTTACAACAAATGCTGTAGCTGCTTGCTTTGGATCTGCATCTGCACCTGTTTGTTCTTCTGATTCTGGTCCAATTAAGTTGTGTGCTTCTTCTATAAAAATAACGTGTCTTACATCACCCTCAAAACGGGGATTAACTTTCAACGTCTCTCTGATAAGTGAGCAGAGCATCAGCGTCAAGAAATTTGCAGGGCCAGTGCCCATAGATTCAAGCTCAATAACAGCCGGCACTTCAAGCCATTTCTCAGGTGCGAAAGATGATTCGGGAACATCAAATACATCCCCCATTTCTCTTCGCAGAAGACTACCGATTCTCACCTTAAGCGCCGACTCAAGGTTTCCTCTGACCTCATCACTATATTGTGTTGATTTCAACTCCTGTTCCAAGCGCCGATAAAGCATAGACATAGTCGGCAAAGCACGTTTTTTGTCACTATCCTCTTGCTTCTCATCTCCGGTGTAAACATGCTCTGGAATCCAGCCAAGTTCTCTGTAAACAGCTTCGATTGCTGTATCAAGCAAGAATGGCATAGGCGGTTCCAAAGGAAATGCACCCTCAAACACAGAGCACAATCTCCTAATATGCTCTGCAACAAGAGTCCCCTTTGGCATCTCAAAAGGATTTATATGCAACGGAAAACTCATGTCTGCATTCGGAGAGAACAGATACATATCCTTCATACCTGGGTCATTAGCCAGTGCACGATATTCCTGCTTTGCCGGTTCTAAGACAAGGAAGGGAATTCCGTGGTCTTTCCAAAGCGATGAAGTGATATGATGCATTGTGTTGGTTTTACCTGATCCAGGTACACCGGAAACAAATGCATGTTTTGGTAAAAGCGAGAGCGGGAAGAATACATCATACCCATTATTGTCTTTTCCCAAAAACAAAGAGCCATTCTTGTCAACAGCTGCGGGAGCTGTTTCCTTTGCCATCTGAATAATCTCGCCATCATACAAGGCTGGCAAACGGAAAAATGGTGCTATCTCCTCTAGCGAAAAGAGAGTTGGTAAATAATTCAGATTAATCGTAGCAGTGTCTTCTCTGCAAACAATTAATCCTGGACGTCCTTTCTTAACCACCATTCTTTCCCTCATATTTTCCAGACCATCAAACTCACCGTCCAGAAAGCAAACAGGATCAAAGTTGGAAGAAAAAGTGGCTATGTTATATTTACCTTTCAAAAGGCTCTCAGAGCCTACCGCATCAAGTATTGAAACTGCGTCCTCTTTCCCATTGGCAAGCACCAGCACATTAGCAATGAAATGAGGAGATGAGTCATACTTCTCAATCAAGTCCTCATAACTATCCAATACATCTTTACCGTCGTAATCTCGCTTTGAACTACCGCTTCTATCATCCTGTCTTTTCCGCAGAATGCTCATAGGTTTTCTTAACGATTCTCTTAAGGAAACACTCTTTTCAACAGGGTATAGGTCAACACGATACAATGCAGTATGATTTAATGCCTCCATCATCTTGCACATATTATATAGGCGACCATCTTCATTCATTTCCCATTCGCGCAACATATAATAGTCTTCACCCTCGCCGTTTCCTGCGGGGAGGAGTGTTTCTGTTTTTGTAAGCAATGCGCAAGTGTTGAAAATCGGTGAGTCTATTCCACTTCCAGCTAAAACATTATTGATATTACAAGAATCATTTCCTGTCCGGCTGTGCTTAATCTTGGATTCCAACTTATAAAAATCCGATAATGGGGATGCGTTTATCAAAGCCGGTACATTATCCATAGCATCGGCCTTACCCCGTATCATCAAGTATATTTGCAATCTATGTCCAGGAGTGTCCTTTGTTTTGTCTTCCGGAGCAACATACAAGTAAAACAGATGGTATGACAAACCAGAGACAATACCTTTCCGGTTTAATTGCCTCAAAAAAGCTATATGCTTTTCAATAACTCCATCGACACCGTTTCCTTCAAGAGAAGCATATTTATTTAGCGTCAAATCAGGAAGCTGCGTCAGTCTATACCATAATTCTGCCATAACTGCACCTCACACGTGTCTATTTACCATCTATTTCATCTGATGATTCCATGATCATCTCTATACCTTCTGACAGCCCATTTATTTCACCTATCATCTTTTTGGTGCTCTCATTGTTTTGAAAGTACGCAATTAACGCAAGAAATGTTGTCCAGGACATTTCTCGCTTTCCTGTCTCAATAGAACTATATGTTTGGCGAGATATACCTATTTTTTCAGCAATATCTTCTTGCGAGATGCGTGCTTTGGCTCTCAAAACCGGCAACTCTTTTCTAAGCAACTCAACAATCGTATTTCTAAGGTAGATACTGTTCTCGATACTCAATTTAATACCTCCTAGCATTTCGATTTACACAGACATTATTTTTCTCGCCTACAATACCAACAGATAAAGTGCTGTTTGACTGATAGCCTTTTCCTGATAAATCGTCTCAAACCACTCCCTCTGGGCACTTGTTTTCCTAGAGTGCTTTACTCTACGAGCTACTTCGACCGATTACCCTTTTATTATACACATTGTCGCGCTGTTTGTCAAGATGTCGCTGGTTTCGACTTTGTAAATTATTTCACAAGTCCTTTGTATAATGTTACTAAAGGCTGCCTCCCTTTCGTCACTATAGTTCTCGGAAGGAGGTGAGAACCATGCCGAAACAAGGCAAAAATATCTATCTGAGGAAGGATGGACGATGGGAAGGCAGATATATCAAGGAGCGAGTCAGCGGAAAAGCACGGTACGGCTACGTTTTTGGCAAGTCCTACGAGGAGGCTTTGAACAAACTGGTACAGGCAACCTGCATGTCTACCGACACCCAAAACCAACCCTCGATAACATTTGGGTCCGTTTCATCAGAGTGGCTTGCTGTCCAGAGTCCAGAACTAAAGGCATCAAGTGTCGCACGGTACAGAAATCTGCTGAATTCATACATTCTCCCACAGTTTTCTACGAGCATAATTCAGGAAATTCAGCGTAGCGAGATAGTCGTATTCAGCAGGAATCTGCTAACATCTGGCGGAGCGCACTCCCAGGGATTAGCTCCAAAAACCGTCAACAGCGCGCTTTCCGTTCTAAAGAATGTATTTACCTACGCATCTAACGAAAAGGGCATACTCGTGGCCGATATCAAAGACATCTCCGTAAAACAGCCACAAAAGCCCATGCGTATCCTCAGTAAAGGGGAGCAAAAAGTACTGAGCGAATATCTGTGTTCAGACCCTACACCGTGTCACATAGGAATTCTTCTGTCTCTTTACACTGGCTTGAGGATAGGAGAAGTATGCGCACTCCGATGGCAGGATATCCGTGTAGAGGAGCAGTACCTCTATATCCATCAGACGATGCAGAGGATACAAGTCGATGGTGACGGAAGAAAGCGTACCGAGGTGGTTATATTGCCGCCTAAGAGTGACTGCTCCATACGAAGGATTCCAATCCCGGATGAGGTGCTGCGTCTGTTGAAGACCGTGCAGAGGCAGGATGACGCATTTCTGCTTACGGGACTGGTACACAGTTATATTGAACCTCGATGTCTGGAAAACCGCTTCAAGGCAGTCACCAAAGAATGCGGACTGAAAGGCGTAAACTATCATGCACTTCGCCACACCTTTGCGACCAGATGTGTTGAATTGGGATTCGACATTAAGAGCCTGAGCGAAATTCTGGGACATGCAAGCGTAAACATCACTCTCAATCGTTATGTCCATCCGTCTATGGATCTCAAGCAACGGAACATGAACCTGCTCTCTGAGCTCCTGACCACAAAATAAGCCGTCAATTTCAGCCGTCAAAAAGCCGCCAGAACCCCACCGAATCAGGGGTTGTGGCGGTCTTTTCGTAGAGTAAAGCACTCTACGAAATTTTTTACACTTTTTTGTCCGAAAGCCTACCTGCACGTCTGTCTATAAATCACTCTGAAAGCCCGAAAAGTCAAGTCATACTCACAGAGTACCGAAAATAAAAAATCGCCCGGAGCCAGCCTCAATGAAGAGGTCGGTTCCGGGCTTCTTGCTGTTGTCATACAATTTAGTTTTGCCTGTGCCTGTTGTCGGAGGGTGTTGTCAAACGGTCTTCTGCTGTTGCTGTTTTCTTTATGGGTGTTGTCACTTTCTCTGTTGCTGTTGTCACACCCGACCACACTGTTGCCGTTGTGCATGTGGTAGTTGAGCATAAAGAAAGAGCTACCGGAGAGTCCCTAATCTCAGAAAGCCCTTGATTTCAAGCCATTCTGCCGTTCTGACAACGGCATTTATTTGTATCAATTCTTGGGTTTACATTTCTGCGAATATGCCAGCCAGTACCCATTCCGGATTTTTCTGTATGTATTCCGTGTAGTGTGTGACCTGCGTTTCGTAGCTGGTTTCCTGCTCCTCGGAATCTGTACTGACACGGCAGTAGGCTGCGACGCGGAGCTTTTTCTGTTCGGATTGTTTTACTGTGTTTCCGACCTGCCTTCTGGCCGGGATGACCATTACGTTCCCCATTAGATTGCCTCGCTTT
>CAZUAP010000002.1:0-38217 GCA_964617975.1 uncultured Acetatifactor sp.
GAGTGAGGCGCATATCCGTGCGCTGCTCCGAGGGCTTTTCCAATACCTCCACCTTTTCCAATGCTTTTACACGGCTCTCCGCCCGCTTGATGGATTTTTCCCGGTTGAAGGAGCGCAGCTTTTCGATGACGTCCTCCTGATGCTTGATTTCACGCTGCTGGTTGAGATAGGCGTTCCATGCAGCGACGCGAAGCTGCTCTTTCTTGACGGCATAATCAGAATAATTTCCCATGAAGGTGGTGGCTTTGCTCTGGTCGATTTCCACCACCTTTGTGGCAATTCGATCCAGAAAGAAACGGTCATGGGATACGATGATGACCGCACCCTTGTAATTCAACAGGTAAGTCTCCAGCCATGCGATGGAGTTTAAGTCCAGATGGTTGGTGGGCTCGTCCAATATGATTAAGTCAGGTTTTTGTAAGAGCAGCTTTCCCAGCGCAACCCGTGTCTTTTGTCCTCCGGAGAGTGTGGCGATGGATTTGTCGAACTCTTCCTCGGTAAAGCCCAGTCCCTTTAATACACCTACAAGTTCACTGCGATAGATATAGCCGCCGTTGGTCTCGAAGGCATGGGTGAGCTCGCTGTAGCGTTTCATCAGAGAATCCAGTGCGGAACCCTCTGCATTGTGCATGGCTTTTTCTGTGTCCCGTATTTTCTCCTCCAGCGTCACCAGCTCCTGCTTGACAGAGAGGAGCTCCTGATAGATGGTATTGTCGGTGTCCACGGCACCATTCTGGGCGAGGTAGCCGCAGGTCTTATCCTTTGCAAAGGTCACAAGCCCTTCGTCGGCAGGCAGCTCACCGACCAGAATGCGCAGCAGGGTGGTCTTTCCGGCGCCATTGACGCCGACAATGGCGGCTTTTTCATAGTCCTCAATATGAAAGCTGATATTTTGCAATACCTGATTATCTATAAAAGTCTTTGATATATTTTGACAGGAAAGTATCATGAATCTTGCCTTTCTGTGATTGGATTTAACGAAAATATTTTACATTCAACGAATTATCCTGTCAATTCATTGACAAACTATTAACAAAGTGGTATGATGTGCGTAAATATGATAGAATAATGGAGGTGTCCTTTGGAGACAAAAGAAATTTCACAGGCCGTCATTGGACGGCTTCCCAGATATTTGAGATATTTAGGCGAATTGAAGGATGAGGGAGTGGAACGCATTTCCTCTCAGGAGCTGAGTGAACTGATGCACGTGACAGCTTCTCAGATTCGTCAGGATTTCAATAATTTCGGCGGATTTGGACAACAGGGTTATGGCTACAATGTGGAGTATCTGTACGAGGAAATCAGCAAAATTCTGGGACTGGATCACAAACACAATTTTATTATCATCGGTGCAGGAAATCTGGGGAGAGCTCTGGGAAATTACTTAAACTTTGAGCGCAGGGGATTTATTTTCAGAGGGATGTTTGACAAGAATCCTGATTTGGTCGGGCAGGACGTGCGCGGGGTCAAGGTGATGCCTATGAATGAGATGGAGCGGTTTGTGAGGGATAACAATATTGATATTGCTGTCCTCACCATACCGAAAACCAGTGCGGTGGATATTGCGGACGTGCTGGTGGAGAACGGTATTCGCGCCATTTGGAATTTTGCCCATGTAGATTTGAATGTGCCGGAGGGCATTTTGGTGGAGAACGTTCATCTCTCGGATAGTCTGATGAAATTGTCCTATAACATCAACCGTATGGAGAGATGAGCATAGTGCCGGACGTAGGAGGCGGCTGTGGCAGAAAAAAGTAAACAGGAAGTATTTTCGGAAGCTCTTTTGGGAAAAAAGATACCCATGCTCACCTTGGACAATAAATGGTATCGGCTGTTGGATGAGTTGGGCAGGGAGTCTGTGAAGGACTGGGAGAATCAGTTAAACAAACTTCTGAAACGACAGGGAAAGTTAAATACTGAGACAAAGGAAATCAAGAAACTCAAGAAGAAACTTATGAGTGAGATTGTGCCCATGGTGGACGAGATGGAACAGGGCGGCAGCAAGAAACTGGAGAAGGAAATCGAGGAGCATAAGCGGTTGATAGCGGAATGCAATGAAAAGCTGGAAAGCTATCAGGAGGAACTCATCGAGCTGCCCCGGGAGATAGACAAAATCAATATCCAGCTTATGGTATTCACCATGGAATATTGCTATGACACCATGCAGGAAAATACGAAGCAGATACAAGCGATTTCCGACTGGGTTACCAAGATACGGGTTGAGCTCAAGAAAAATCTTGTCCGAAAGCAGGAGATGGAGCAGAGAAATCACGATATCTATGCCTATATGAATGATATTTTCGGGGCGGATGTGGTGAATCTTTTTGATTTGCAATATAATCCGGAGGAACAGCATCCCGTGCTGCCGGGGGAGAAAAACAAAAATATTGATGATGGTCAGTGAGGACTGTGATGAAATATCTGGTGACAGCGCAGGAGATGCGCTGCTATGATTCCAACACAATTAAACAGATAGGGATTCCCGGCATGGTGCTTATGGAGCGGGCGGCGTTGGCGGCAAGAGACTGTGTGACAGCTGTCCTTCGGGGCGAATGCGGCGGAAAATGGGATTCCTGCAATGGCGCCAGCGTGCTGATTCTGGCCGGCATGGGAAATAATGGCGGCGACGGATTGGCGCTGGCGCGGCTTTTGTCGGAGGCGGGCTTTCGCGTGGAAGTCTGGTGTGTGGGAGATGAGAGAAAGGCTTCCGAACAATGGCTGAGCCAGAGAAAGATATTGGAGCATGACTTTGCAAATTTTAGTGACAGTCCGACATCCCGGGAATATACTATTCTGGTAGATGCCCTTTTCGGAGTTGGTTTGTCCAGGGAAGTCGAGGGAGATTATGCGTCAGCAATCCGGAAGTTTAATGAACTGCGGGGATATAAGCTGGCACTGGATGTGCCCAGCGGCATCTGCAGTGACACCGGAAGGGTGCTGGGAATTGCAGTAAAGGCTGATGAAACCGTGACCTTCGGATTTGCCAAGAGAGGGCTTTATCTGTATCCGGGATGTGAATATGCAGGAAGGGTACAGACGGCAGACGTCGGCATCAACGCAAAAAGTTTTCTGGGTGAGACGCCCGGAATGTTTTATCTGGATGAAATCAGGGATTTCCTGCCGCCCAGACAGCGTTCGGGCAACAAGGGAACCTTCGGAAAGGTGCTCCTTATTGCGGGCAGCGCCGGGATGGCGGGTGCTGCGGTGCTCAGCGCAAAGTCCGCTTACCGGACCGGTGCCGGGATGGTGAAGGTTGTCACAGCCCCGGAAAATCGTGTGATTTTGCAGGAGACAGTGCCGGAGGTTTTATTTGGAACCTATGACAATCTGGAGGAAAGTCTTGCGTGGGCGGATGTGGCTGCCATAGGACCGGGACTGGGGCAATCGGAGGAGGCGCGACGCTGTATGGAAATCGTGGTGCGCCGGTGCGAAAAGCCTTTGTTGATTGACGCGGACGGGTTGAATCTTCTGGCGCAGGATGAGGAGCTGCAGCATATGCTGGCGGCGCAGGAGCGGCAGGTGGTTCTCACGCCTCATGTGGGGGAGCTTGCGCGCCTGACAGGAATTTCGGTGACGCAGCTCAAAGAGCGGCTCTGGCAGCACGGTTTGGAACTGGCAGAGAAACTTCATGTGATTGTCGTGGCAAAGGATGCGAGGACTTTCACCTGCGCGCAGAACCATCCGGTGTGTATGAATATCCACGGAAACAGCGGTATGGCTACCGCCGGGAGCGGCGATGTGCTCGCCGGCATTATCGCCGGGCTGTGGGCGCAGGGCGGCGACGGATTTGAGGCGGCTTGCCTTGGAGTGCGGCTCCATGCGGCCGCAGGAGATAAAGCGGTACAGAAGATTGGCAGCTATGCCTGCATGGCAGGCGATATCGCGGATGAAATCAGCACGGTGCTGATGAGTACGGAGACGGGAGAAGGACGGGAATGAATTTGACTGACAGGTTGGCGACATACGAGAGAGTTTGGGCGGAGGTGGATTTGGATGCCATCGTGCACAATATGAATCAGATGAAGAAAGGAATCAATCCCGGGACGCACATGATGGCAGTAATCAAGACGGATGGCTACGGACATGGCAGCATACCGATAGCGCATTGTCTGGAACCCCTAGATTATCTGTACGGATTTGCGGTTGCCACGCCGGAGGAGGCGTTTATACTGCGCGACAGTGGAATCCGAAAACCGATTCTGATTTTGGGATATACCTTTCCGTATTCTTATCAGAAAATGGCGGAGGAGGAGATTCGTCCGGCAGTGTTTTCCAAAGAGATGCTTCCGGAGCTTGCCAGCGCGGCTAAAGCTGCTGGCAAACCCATGAAAATACACATCAAGGTGGACACCGGAATGGGGCGAATAGGCATCACGCCGGATGAAACAGGAGTGAATTTCCTGCGCGAAACCATGGAGTACTCAAAGGACGGCAGCTTGGAAATAGAAGGGATTTTTACGCATTTTGCCAGGGCGGATGAGAAGGATAAGAGCAGTGCACAAAAACAGCTTGCGCTGTTTCAAAAGCTGATTGCCCTGTCCGAGGAGGAACTTGGGCTTAAGATTCCGCTGCACCATTGTTCCAACAGTGCCGGGATTCTGGAATTGCCGGAGGCAAATATGGATTTGGTGAGAGCTGGTATTACCCTCTATGGGCTGCATCCTTCGGAGGAGGTTCCGGGTGGGGAGACCTATCTGAAACCAGCACTTTCTCTCTACAGCCATATTGTGTTTGTCAAAACCATTCACGAGGGGCAGAGCGTCAGCTATGGCGGAACCTTCACCGCTCAGAGAGATACCAGAGTTGCCACCATCCCTGTGGGATATGGGGACGGATATCCGAGGTCGCTCTCCGGCGGGAAGGGATATGTGTTACTGCACGGCAGGAAAGCGCCGATACTGGGACGTGTATGTATGGACCAGTTTATGGTAGATGTCACGGACATCCCGGAGGCTTTGAGCGGAGACAAGGTTACTTTGATTGGCGAGGATGGCGGGGAAGTCCTCACTGCCCAACAGCTGGGAAGTCTGTCGGGGCGGTTTAACTATGAGCTGGTCTGCGACTTGGGAAAGCGGATTCCCCGGGTATATTACAGAGACGGTCAAATTGTGGAGACGCAGGCGATGTACGAATTTTGAAAATTTTGGAATACCTCCAGTAAAACAGGCAATACTATCTGCAGGCCATAAGAGGCAGAATGGAGGGAAAATGAGGAGAGGCGATGTGTATTACGCAGATCTCAGACCTGTTGTGGGTTCGGAACAGGGTGGGATACGTCCGGTGCTGATTGTTCAGAATGATGTGGGCAACCGCCACAGCCCGACGGTTATCTGCGCTGCAATTACCTCAAAGATGAATAAGGCGAAGCTGCCTACCCATATTGAGCTGCGAGCCGATTTATATGATATGGATAAAGATTCAGTGGTGCTTTTGGAGCAGCTGCGCACCATTGATAAAAAACGTCTGAAGGATAAGGTGTGCCACTTAGACGGAGATATTATGAAAAGGGTAGACCGCGCGCTGATGATTAGTCTTGAGCTGAATACATAAGCTATGGGTTCTTGACGAAAACGGTGTAGATGGTATATGATATCGTTTGATACGTGATTTCACTTGACAAGGAATGCTTTAGATAATTGGAGTGTTTTACAAAAAGGAGAGTTTTACAAATGGAAGACGCTGGGCCTACGGCCGGTATAATTTTTCTGGTACTATTGTTTGCGGATATGTTTCTGTATGGCTTTGGTGCCGCTATCTCGAATCTCAATGAAAAGGAGGTGGAGAGGCGCGCTGAGGAAGATAAAGATGCAAAGAGCAGACGCCTGTTGAAGATTATCAGCCGGCCTGACCGCTATGTAAACATGGTGCAGCTGATTGCCACGCTGGTGAATCTTGTGGCGGGTGCCGTGTATTTGAATCTCTGGGTTAAAATTGCGGAGCATTTTCTGAGGGGTGCAGCGGAGGAGTGGATGCTCGCCATGAATGTCCCTTCGGAGACCATGACGGTTGTATTTGGTGTGCTGGCGGCGGTATTGTCCGCGCTGGCACTGCTTTACATATTCCTGACTTTCGGAGTGCTTCTCCCCAAGCGAATTGCAGCCCGTATGCCGGAGAAATGGGCGTATGCCTGTATCGGACCGGTGTCGGTGCTGATGAAGATTTTTGCGCCGTTCACAGGCTTTGTGAGCATTACGGTGCGGGGAATCTTATTCCTGCTGGGTATGCGCGAGGATGAGAATGAGAGTGACGTCACAGAGGAAGAAATCATCAACATGGTGCAGGAGGGATTTGAACAGGGAGTCATTGAGGACAGCGAGGCGGAGATGATTTCCAATATTTTTGCCTATGGGGACAAGCAGGCGCAGGATATCATGACCCACAGGAGCAATGTGGTTGCCATAGACGGAAATATGCATCTCAAGGACGCCATTGACTTTATGCTGGCAGGTACGAACAGCCGCTATCCGGTGTATGAGGAAAATATAGACCACATCATCGGAGTGCTCCACCTGAAGGATGCCATGCGCTACCACAGGGAGGATGCGTCCGCCGATGGCTGTATCAAGGATATGGAAGGTCTGCTCAGGGAGCCGCATTTTGTCCCGCGCACCAAGAATATTGATGAGCTGTTTGAGGAGATGCAGTCGCATAAGCTGCAGATGGTCATTGTCGTGGACGAATACGGTCAGATGGACGGACTTGTAGCCATGGAGGACATCCTGGAGGAGATTGTCGGAAATATTCTGGACGAGTACGACGAGGACACAGAATACATTGAGGATAAGGGAAACGACGAGTATATCATGGAGGGCAAGACGCCTCTGGAAGACTTGACGGAGCGTTTCGGCATCAACTTTGACGGTGAGGAGTTTGAGACGCTCAATGGATTTATGATTTACCGTCTGGACCATATACCGGAGCCGGGGGAGGAATTTGATGTCGATTATCAGGGATATAATTTTAAAATCCTTTCCGTGGAAAACAAGATGATTCAAAGCGTGCTGGTGACCAAGCTGCCCGAGGAAACCCCGGAGAATGAGACTGCGGACATTTCCGGAGAGCGGACAGAGAAACATTTAGAGAAACATTCGGAGGGGTAGAGAATCAACCCTTGAAGAAATATGAAAAAAATGGTATGATGAAGTGTATGTGTACCAAGATTAGACAGATAAAAGGAGATTAAGCATGTCAGGACATTCTAAGTTTGCAAATATTAAGCATAATAAGGAAAAAAATGATGCCGCGAAGGGCAAGATTTTTACCATTATCGGACGTGAGATTGCAGTTGCCGTGAAAGAGGGCGGACCGGATCCCAACAACAATTTCAAGCTGGCTACGGTAATTGCAAAGGCAAAGGCCAACAATATGCCGAACGACACCATTGAGCGCGGTATCAAAAAGGCTGCAGGCGATGTGGGCAACGTGAATTATGAGTATGTGACCTATGAGGGCTACGGTCCCAACGGTATTGCGATTATCGTTGACGCATTGACGGACAACAAGAACCGTACTGCGGCAAATGTCAGAAGCGCTTTCACGAAGGGACAGGGCAATATCGGAACACCCGGCTGCGTTTCCTTTATGTTTGACAAGAAAGGTCAGATTGTCATTGACAAGGAAGAGTGCGATATCGAGGCGGACGACCTTATGATGACAGCGCTGGATGCAGGCGCTGAGGATTTCGCGGAGGAGGATGACAGCTATGAGGTTCTCACGGACCCGGATTCCTTTGAGACTGTGAGAAAAGCTCTGGAGGAAGCAGGCATTCCCATGCTGAGCGCGGAGGTTACCATGATTCCCCAGAACTATGTGGAGCTCACGGATGAGAATGCAGTCAAGAATCTTCAGAGGACGCTGGATATTCTGGATGAGGATGATGATGTACAGGCTGTATATCACAACTGGGATGAGTGATAATATTTTGATGAAATATACAATGCGCAACACAGGCACCACCTAAGCAGGGTGGTGTTTGCTGTGCATAAGAATAGAAAGAATAGAATGTCAACCGGAGGAAGATATGGACAGACTGGCGATAGTAGTACCTTGTTACAATGAGGAAGAAGTGTTGAAAATCGCGTCCAAGGCATTGAGAGAGGTGCTGGACGATTTGGTTGGAAAAGGGAAGATTGGGTCTGACAGTTTTGTGCTGTTCGTAAATGACGGCAGCAAGGACCGCACATGGGAATTGATTGAGGAGGAGCATGCGGCATATCCGAATCAGATTTTCGGCGTGAAACTTGCGGGCAATGTGGGTCACCAGTTTGCACTTACCGCCGGACTGATTACGGCGAAGGATATCAGCGACGTGACGGTGTCCATAGATGCGGATTTACAGGATGACGTGGCAGTTATCGAGGAAATGATTGATAAATTCCATGCCGGAAATGATATCGTGTACGGCGTCAGAAAAGAGAGAAAGACGGATACTTTCTTCAAGCGCACCACGGCGCAGGGATTTTATAAGGTGATGGAGATGATGGGCGTAAAGACCATATATAATCACGCCGATTTCCGACTGATGAGCAAGCGCGCTGTTGAGCAGTTCTCCCTGTACAAGGAGACCAATCTGTTTCTGCGGGGGATGATGCCTCTCATCGGCTATCAGACGGACTGCGTGTACTATGACCGCAAGGAACGCGTGGCGGGTGAGTCCAAATATCCTTTGAAGAAGATGCTGGCACTGGCTTTTAACGGTATATCCTCCTTCAGTGTGAAACCAATCAGCATGATACTTGGGCTGGGAATGTTTATCATATGCGCATGTGTGCTGGCGGCGGTCTATGCACTGATTTCCTATTTTACCGGACATGTTGTGCCCGGATGGACCTCACTGATACTGTCTATCTGGTTCCTTGGGGGTGTGCAGCTCCTTGCAATCGGACTTGTGGGGCAGTACATCGGAAAGATTTACATTGAGGTGAAACAGAGACCACGATACAATATTGAAAAGGTATTGACAAATGAAAAAGAATAGTATATCAGGAATTTTGGTTTGGGCTCTTTATACATTGATTGCAAGTGCCTGCCTTTTCCTGATATCCATATCCACAGGCGCTTTGCTGGGTCTGGAGCTTATACCGAGTGTGGCGTGCGGTGCAGCGGTAATGGCACTGTCGGGGCTGGTGGTCTACGGGGTTCATAAGCTGTTAAAAAAGCATCTGTCTCGACTTTCTCAGCGGCAGAATAGCAGGAGCAGGCTGGTCTGGATAATTTTGGAGACCTTGCTGCTGCTGTGTGGGCTGGCAGGTATGGTCGCACTGCGGCTTTTGACACCGTGGGATGTGACCGGAAACTCGGTATTTGAGTCTGCTCAGGTTACCGCGGAGCCGTTTATGCCCTCCATGACGCATGGCGGTTTGGGGCTCTATCTGTGGCTTTTGCATATTGTACTTTTGCTGTTGGGCAATAAGGCTGTGGGGGCAGTGATACTGCAGATGTTTTTGTTTGTCTGTGCGGCGTTTTGCCTGTACTTTACCGTGCGCAGGCTTTCGGGTCCCATTGCCGCACTGATTGCTGTGGCTTTCTTTGGCTTTTCTCCCTATATGGTTTCGGAGAGCAAGAGCCTTTCTATATTTTTGCTCTTTGTGTTCTTTTACTGTCTTGCGCTGCGCGCTATCGGAGCGGTGCCGGACAAACCGGGCGAAAATGGTGGGAAACGCAGATGGCTTGCTCTGATATTGCGTTATTTGATAGCGGGGCTGTTAATCGGCTTTTGCTGCTATCTGGATATGACGGGGATTAGCCTCCTTTTTTTCCTGACAGGCGTTGTTTGCTTTGAGGACCAGAATCCGGTGGTGAGTTTCTTGAGCTGTGTCCTTACGGCGGTGCTTGGTTATGTGGGAGCCCATGCGGTACAGAGTCTTGTAAACGGGGGAACCGTTCTCGATTCAATTTGCGGACAGGCGGAGCTTTATCTGCCGGGGAGTTTCCGTATTCCGATTCAGGTGGAGAATGCAGGCGGTTTTTGGGAGATTATAGTGCTGGCGGTGTTGCTTTCGGTGGGAATCTTCAGCTTTTGGTGTGACCGTCGTATCAGAGACAGGGGAATGTGGCTGTCTGCGGCATTGTTTCTTATGGGAATGCAGTGCTTTGGGATGACCGCGTCTGAATATTTTGACGGATATCCTCTTTTATTCCTGTTTTTGGCTGTGTTGGCGGCATGCTCTACATCAGCTCTTTTCACCATTCCTGAAAGCGGTGAAACAGTGCCGGAGCCTGTTACTTTTGGGATGCAGGGAGACATCAATGCACCGACGGAGGAATTTTCCGATACCGCAGATACACAGGAAGATGCGATGGAAATCCATTATATCGAAAATCCTCTGCCGCTGCCTAAAAAGCGTGAGCGGAAAGTGATGGATTATGATTACGAAGTGGCGGAGGATGATGATTTTGATATCTAATTCAGCTCTAGTACATCGTCTTCCAAATAACAGGAATATTTCCGTGTGAAACAGAAGAAACTATATATGTGCGAAGTATGATTGAAGGCTGTGTCGGTAAGAGACACAGCTTTTTTACTGTATAGGAAAGTTCATCCTATACAGTAAAAAGTTCTAAAACATGACAGGGGAGGGAACATCATGCAGGAGAGAAAGGACCAACAGCAGGAACGGCAGACAGATGAGCAGACGGAAAAACAGTCAGATAAGCAGATAGAGAAGGAAAAGCATCAGGATGAAAGGATTGAGCAGACGGGACAGATGACGCTTGGGGAAAATGCAGAAGGGCAGAATATCCACCTGTTGTCCATCATCGGGGAGATTGAGGGGCATGATAATCTCTCCGGCAATTCAAAAACCACAAAATATGAGCATATTCTGCCGCAGCTGGCGGCTATTGAGGACAGCCGAGATATTCAGGGGGTGCTTGTAATTTTAAATACCATGGGAGGTGATGTGGAGGCGGGGCTTGCCATAGCAGAGATGCTTGCGTCTTTGAGCAAACCTACCGTCTCACTTGTGCTTGGAGGCAGTCATTCCATCGGGGTCCCCATTGCAGTCAGCACTGATTATTCTTTTATTGTCCCCACGGGCACCATGGTAATCCATCCGGTGCGCATGAATGGGATGGTCATTGGTGTGCCGCAGACTTTTGATTATTTTAAACTGATTCAGGACAGGATTACCGGTTTCGTATGCCGCCATTGCGGAGTGGAGCGGGAATGCTTTGAGAGACTGATGATGGAGACAGGCGTGCTCACCAAGGATGTGGGGACTATTCTGGTGGGAGAGGAGGCAGTAAAATATGGGATTATTGATGAAGTTGGAGGGATTGACAGGGCTATAGGCAAATTGCATACGCTAATCAGTAAATAGTGCAGCAAAATATGAAGAAATCCGATAATTTCCTATGAAACTTGACTTTTTTTCGAGAGCAAACTATAATTGTTAGAAAAATAAGGAGCTTTTTATGCTTTTTGGGCACACGTGGTCTTTGGTTTTTTGAGGTGGCCGGAAGATGAAAAAGAAGGAAAAAGGTTTTACATTAGTTGAATTAGTTGTTACACTGGCGGTACTTGTGATTCTGCTGTCGGTGTCTGTGTTTGGTTTGGTGGCATGGCAGGAGGATTCGAGATTTAATCAACAGAATGAATACGCACAGGCACTGTTTGTTGCGGCGCAAAATCAGTTGGCTGAATACAGCCGCAACGGCAGGCTTGAGGAGATACAGGAGAGTATTACAAACGCGGGTGGAAATTATGACCGTGTTTTGGATGTCACACAGATTACGGATAGCAAGGGGAATGCTTACACCCAGGATTCTGTGTGGTATGAGAGCAGCGGCAAGGGGAGCGAAGCATCCAAGTATCGGGGGGAGCTGTGCTACGTTTCCTGTGTGGCGGGAGATTATGAACAGTATAAGGCTGGAACGCTGGGCAATGCGGGCAGGGAACGTGGTGCGGACGTATTGTTTGAACTGCTTTCCAGCTATGTTTATGATGAGAGTATTTTAAGCAACTCCATCAGCGTGGAATTTTCGCCTGAGGAGGGTCAGGTTTTTGCTGTATGTTACAGCGACAGACAGGCGGAATTTGTGTATACGGCGTCCGACTCGGAGTCGGAAACGGTCAGCATTTCAAACCGTGAGGAAAGCTACCGCAGGGAGCATATGATTGGGTATTACGGTGTTGACACTCTGGCGAAAGCCACCGATGCCGGCGGGCAGCAGCCCGGTCTGGCAAAGGTAATACTCAACAATGAGGAGACATTGAATCTGTCTTTTCAGGTGACGAAGGTGGCAGGAGCGGCGCAGCAGCTTAAGTATCTTTTGAATGTGTACGACAAGGATGCGAAACAGCTTGTGCTGAGTCTGATGCTGGACGGCAGCATGATTCATAATTATGAGAGCAGAAGTGCAGTCCCCGGCACAGTCACGCGCTACGTCTATGATGCGGATGGAACGCAGACGGCGCAGACACTTGGCACATATGATATTTTAGCTTGGATTGAGAAGGATGAGACGGTGCGGGTTGTGCTGGACGCAGCGGATATACAGGCCTCGTCAGCCCAATACCAGAAGGATTTAAAAAATTCGACAGCAGGACTTAAGAGCGACAGAGCAGCTGAGACAGTCTTTGCATCTACCTACAGTTTCCATCGTTTTGGAGTGGATGCGGACAATATTTATTGTACCCTTCAGGGGACGGGTGAGAATTATAAGAGCACCGCAATGAAACAGAGCAATGCGGAGGCTGCTTATTTTGCCACGGCAAAACTGGATACGGGCAAAAGCAACGTTCCGGCATCCATGAGGGCATATACATACGATTATACACTGGAGAATGCCAGACATCTGTATAATATTCGTTTTGTGGAGGATATGAGCGCCGCAGACGAGAACAAATATAATGATTCTATTGACAGCGACAGCATCATACATCGGTTTCAGTTGAAGGACGATATCGACTGGGATGCGTTTGCTGCGTCCGGAAATCTCTATTACACCAAGGGTGGTTCTGTAGATCTTTCATCGACAGACTCCGCGCAGATTCTTTCGCTCAAGGGAGCCGGGGGAACGGATTGCGCAAGGCTTCTCACCAAAGCGGACTTCCCGTCGCTGGGGCAGCTGCGCTATGGGGATACCTTTTACGGCAATGACAAAACGGTTTCCGATTTGGAGATTCTTGAGACCAGCAACGTGCTTTGTCAGGTTTATGGCTCGGGTGTGCTTTCAGACTCTGAAACAGCACGTCCGGTTGGTCTGTTTGTGAGCAATTACGGAACGATTTCAAATCTTAATCTGGATAAAATCACAGCGGAAGGCAGCAACAGAGTCGGTGCGTTCTGCGGTTCCAACAGAGGAAATCTGACAAATCTGTCCGTGCTGAGCAGCGACAGTGACAGTCCCAGCAGCATCAGCGGACAGGAGAATGTGGGAGGCATCATGGGATATCAGGAGAGCCTGAATGATGCGGGACTGCATGGGGGGACGGCACAGTCGCCTGAATTATCCGATTTGACGAACCGTGCTGAAATTACAGGAAGGATGTACGTCGGCGGGATAGTTGGTGCCATACATATTCCGGAGGGAAGTACGGAACCGGCGATTCAGATTGAAAACTGTGAAAATTACGGCGCGATTGTTGCCTGCAACAGCGATGCGCTGAAGGATGCCACCACGGTGGAGGCTAAGACGGAGCCGAGATATCTGGGAGGAATTGTAGGTTATTGCAACAATGAGTATACGGATGAGTCCGGAGAGCGGGACCCGGAGCATCTGCTTGTTTTGAATTGTACCAGCTCGCCGGAATATACGGAGGCAGAACTGGATTTGTTCCTGGAGCGGGGACAAAATGACAGTGACGACAGTGTTGAACAGATTACGGATAAGAATTATAAAGGGACTTATCTGAAGGGTGTTTATGTGGGAGGCATCGTCGGTTATAACAATTACGGCACCATAGCAAACTGCAGCACCGAGGCTGAGCGCGGAGTGACGGGATATCTCTTTGGCTATCAGTATGTGGGAGGCATCGTTGGTTTCAATCAGGGACCTGCCAGCGGAATCGAGGGCGGAAGTGCTTCCGGCGGCAAGGGCGTGAATGAAATCAATGTCGTGGGATGTCAGTATGTGGGAGGCATCAGCGGCTGCAATGCGGATGTGCTTTACAAACAGGGCACAGATACGGAGGATTTGGATGAAAATCAGGTGATACAGCCGGATTCGACGACCAATCTGAATGTCAAGGTGAGCAACTGGGAAAACAGGGGTATTATTTTCGCTGTGGATTCCTATGCGGGAGGCATCACCGGTTATAATGCGGGCTGGCTTTATGATTGCGACAGCAAGGTTAGAAATACTGAAACCAGCGGTTTCTTTCAGGAGACTTATTCCGGGGATTATGCGGGAGGCATCACCGGTTACAACAATGGTGTGATTGGAAAATCTGACAGGACTGTTGCGGCGGACGGCCGCAGCAGTACGATAAAGAAAAAATACAGCGGAACGGTGACCACTGTCTGCTATGTGATGGGGCGCAATTATGTGGGCGGCATAGTCGGATATAATGATGCAGACGCAGTGGTGGAGGATTATGGAATTGCCGGCGGAAAGATAAAAGGCGAGGGCAGCTTTGTGGGCGGATATGCCGGATTGAACGCATCCATCAATCTTTTGATGGATGATGACGGCAATCCTCATTCCATCGTGTCTAAGCCAAACGAAGTGAGCGGACAGTATTTCGTGGGCGGCAGCATCGGCGGCAACATATTGGATTGTACCGGTGATTTTGCCAAGGAAGGCGCAGTAATCAATGCGAAGTTTGAGACGAACAACTTTTTCGGAAAGGTTTCCTCGGAGGCTTTTGCCGGAGGATTTGTGGGTTATAATTTACTGCTGACAGATGTGTCGGATAAGAGCGAGCTGTATGAGCTGCAAAGCGGGATACTGACTCAGTTTGACGCGATTGAGAGCGGTAAGGGGAAATATATCTCCGGCTACAGACCGGCGACTCTGCCGGAGGGAATGGCTTTGAGTGATGTGTCCAAGGATGTGCTCCGCATGATGGAGCGGGTTGAAGTTTTGGATAATCTTGACGGAAGTTTAAACCGCAAGGTGACGAGGGCACAGGCGGTGATGGTGATTGCGGGCGAGGAGCGGCAAAAGACGCAGAACCGGCTGGGCGGAATTACCGGAAAAATTTATCTGGGCGGC
Organism: uncultured Acetatifactor sp.; assembly: GCA_964617975.1. GTDB lineage: Bacteria > Bacillota > Clostridia > Lachnospirales > Lachnospiraceae > Acetatifactor. Next base: position 15,160 of record CAZUAP010000002.1, read on the forward strand.
GTGATTGGCTACAATGATGAAGGTTCGGCATTGGAAATTTGTTATGTGACCAATACAACGCCGATACAGGCGTCCATGGCAATTCCGAATGCAGGGGAACAGTCCAACCGCACAAGGGAATATGATGGAGAAACGTATTTTACTTACTCTTATGCAGGCGGTATCATCGGCAAGGTGCCGCGCAACGGGCATTTGCTGCAATGTGAGAACGGTGCCGGTGCGAGTGTGACTGTGCAGGGTACATACACGGGAGGACTTGCGGAGATAAATGAGGGCATCATCGAAAAATGTGAGGTTTCCAGCATTGGCGCTGCAGCCACGGATTATATCGGCGGCATCTGTGGTCTGAACAAAAAGACCGGCACTATTACAGAGTGCATTTTACAGGATAAAACGGTAAACGGACGGAATTATGTGGGCGGTATCGTCGCAGAGAACTTTGGCACGGTACAGGATTCCCTGATTCAAAACAAAAAGAATGCATCGCTCAACGACACGACGGTCAGGGCATTCGGAGTTAAGACTTCAGCCGGAAACCAGACGATGGAAAAACAGGGCATTGCGGGCTGCGTGGCTGCCTATAACGGCGGAACCATCCTGCAGAGCAAGGATTTGATTGATGTCAAGGTGGTGTCCAACGGCAATTATGTAGGTGCCGTTGTGGGAGTGAATGAAGGTGCGGTCACCAATGGCGGTGCAGACAGAAAAACGATTATCACCGGTTCCGTGGGAGGACAGGAGTGCGTCGGCGGCGTAATCGGCATCAACAAAGGAAAAGCGTCATCGTCAGCTCTTGCAAAGAATCAGGTATCCGGTTATCGCAATGAGGCGGAAATTACGGCGGAGTACGGGAATGCCGGCGGTATTGTGGGCAGTAACTCGGCAAACAGCAACATTGTGGATTGTGAAAATATCGGGACGGTAATCTCCAGACAGAGCGGCAGTGCGGGAGGCATTACTGCTGTGAATACCGCCAATATCACGGACTGCACAGATTATGGGCAGGTATCTTCGCCCAACGGTGATTGCGGCGGCATTGCAGCGTGGAATTACAAGGGTGCGGCAATCAAAAACTGCAAGGTAATGTCCTCCGGCGAGGATTTGCTTAACTTTACAGCAAAGGCGGATGTGGGCGGCATCACGGCGTACAACTACGGCTCCATTGTGAATCCGCAGTTGAAGAAGGTGGCTGTTTACAACTATACAACGAGCTCGGCCAGCAACATAGGAATGGTTGCAGGAATCAATTATGACTCCGGCACAATCAAACTCGGCAAGGAGAATGCCGATGTGACGGCGGTGGAGGACTGCTCTGCGAAAACTTACACGGACAACAGTAATGTGGGCGGAGTCGTCGGGCTGAATCAGGGTGTCGTCAGCGCTCCGGACTGGTATACTTCGGTGGAACTTCCGGAGGGCGAAGAAGATTTGGAGACCAGGGCTTTTGATATGCCACATGTGTGGGTAGGCTGTACGGTCGGATATATGAATGATGCGGTGTCTGTGGGCTCGTTGGGAGGTGTCGCAGGCAAAAACGAAGGTACCATCGAAAATATTGGTGTGAAAGGTTCTGAGATTCAGGGAAATCTCGGCAGCTCTGCCACCGGCATCGGCGGAATTGCAGGCGTGTCGGGACGTCAGGAATCGGATGATGAGGAGATTGAGGTCACGGACTATGCCGTGAAGAACTGTACCTTTGACGGTACGGTGTCCGCTTCCGGCACATATGCAAACCTGGCCTATCTGGGCGGTATTGTGGGATTAAACCACGCGGAGAGCGCGATTTACGGCTGCCGCATCGGCGTGGCGGAGAGCACGCTCATCTCAAATGGAGACAGTACAAAGACCTCCTGTTACGGATATGTGGGAGGTATCGCAGGCAATACCTATGGGGATGTGGTGGCCTGTGATAATTACCACACAGACGGCACGGCGGTGCAGGTGATTGTGGAGACCAATGCCGGTCAGGTGGGCGGCATCGTTGGAGTGCAGCAGGACGGAGTTCAGGTGACAGGTACGAAGGACCGTCGTCTGTCCACCGGTGAAGAATGGAGAGTCAGCTATTACCGATATCTCAATGATAATGCCATCGGCGGTATCGTGGGAAGCAGTTACTCCAGTGAGGCATTTGAATATGTTTCCAACTACGCAACGGCGCTCTATGCCGGTTCGGAAACAGCCTCCACTCATTACAATATGGCGAGGGCGGGGATTGTCGGACGTCTCTGGCCGACTACCACGGAGAGCGTGCATTTCAGCTATTGCTATAACTATGGTGACGTCCTCGGAAAGAATGCGGTGGATAGTTCTAAATTCAATACACAGGGGCGCTGCGGCGGTATAATCGGTCAGCTGCAGTTTGCCGGGGTGACAATGGAATCCTGCAAGAATTACGCAACTTTGCAGGGAGGACATTACACCGGCGGAATGATTGGCTGTGTCTACACACCCCTGACGGATATTGAGATTATAGATTGCGAAAATCATGGCAACCTTTACGGCGGTTCCGCCGCAAGCGGCATGGTGGCGTGCAGGTACAACAAGGGAACCACCAGCAGCGAATTTGTATTTTATAACTGTGTCAACACAGGGCTGGTGGGCAGCAGCGACAACAGCCAGAACCGTTCCGGTATGGGGGTTGCGCTGCCGAATGCGACTCCCGATGCCAATATAACCGGATATTACAGCCTGTGCCAGAACTATGGCTACGGCACCACCGGAGACAATTTCAGCGGTATTGCCAACGGCATTACGATTCACACCATCCGAAATTGTTTTGATTTCAGCGGCGGTGTTTTTGCACTGGCAAAAACGAAATCAACCATCCAGAATCAGTCGGGAAATTATTATATGGATGCCTACAGCTTTAATTCCAAAGAGATGGCAACCGGCAATGCAGGCGCCCAGCGGTTGAATTACGACAATGATACCAGGTCGCTTTATCTCGGCACCAATCCTACCAATGTCACCGGGCTGACGACATTGGACGGCGGATATGATGTATACCATAGGGAAACCAGTACCTATTACAAACTCAGTGCCGCGGATGCAGAGGAAAATATTCGATATCGCACCTATCTGGAGATGCATGAACCGATAGTAGATTTTATAAAGAGTACCTATTGTGTGAAAAATCTTGAGGATTATAATGCGCAGACAAAGAATCAACTGGATGCTCCGGATGCGGACAGTATCCTGCTGAATTATCGAAACAATGCTGGTTACAGTACCCTGACGTGGGATGCGGTAGAACAAGCCTATTCATACGAGATTCAGTATACCGTCAATAAGAAGGATGGAACGAAGGCTGATTATACGGAGGAGATGATAGGACTCTGCCGTCTGCATATCGACAGGGAGGTGCTGGAGAACGCGGAAAGTTTGGACGTCAAAATCCGTGCCAAGGATGGCTGCGATTTGGAAGACCATTACTCGGATTGGACAGCGGTAACCATCATTCCGAAGGAAATTCTGCCGGCGCCCAAGTATCATTTTGAACTGCTGTATCGGACGCTCGATGGAGCTGCATGCGACACCGGAAGATTTGTGGCTGTGCTGGATAATGCAGACGATTATGTCAGAGACGGGGAGAAGATTGCAACGATTTATATTACGGGCATAGGCAGCTGGACGATTGACCCCACGGTAGGATATGCTGCCGGTGCTCAGGATGTGAAGAAAGGGCAGAAACAGACCAGAGCTTATGCGCAGCCGGTGGATGAGGAGCAGTATGTGCAGTCACCCACAGCGGCAAATGTCACTTATATCGCCGGAACGGACGTCCTGACCACGCAATATAATGATGTGCAGTTTAACGGATTTTATGGGGATACCGTCGGTAACCTCTCTTACTCCATGACGATTGGAAACAGTCAGTTTGATAACAGTGTGATGGTGAGCTTTTATAATCAGGAGGTTATGGCTTACGATGAGACAGTGGGAGCAACAATTTCCTATGAGCATGGCGCGGCCCGCCGGGATTACACCGGAGATGCCGAGCTGACGCTGTCCGGTTTCCCCACGGATTTGACCGGACGGGGTGAGATAACGGTGAAAAATATTTACTGGGCGGCTCAGGGATATTCCGTTTACTACGGACACAGCGTGGCGGAGCAGTTGACTCTGGAGCAGCTGAAATCCTTGCAGGATGAGACGTTCTTCACACTGAAGAAAAATGCCAACGGCACCATCTCCAACAATGTGGAGAAAACTACGCAGTCCATATGGGATGGAGATAAACTGAGAGACGGCTACATCATATACAAAAATACCGATGACACTTATTCCGTATACTACAGTGCGCTGGAGGAAGGCCAGCAGAAACTTGAGCGCGCTCAAAAGACTTCCTTCCATACGGTGGGCGGATTGACGGAAATGGTATATACGCGCCAGGAAGAAAACGGCAGGGTATATTATCGGGATTTGAATTCTCGGGAGATTCCGGTTCAGCCGGCACCGGTGATTTCCGAGACGCTGAATCAGGATGAAGATGGTTTTTATGTATTTAAGTGGGATGAATCAAAGACGGCTGCGAACTATCAGGGCGCAGTATATGCCATCGAACTTACCGGTACGACAGTAGAGGACAATGTGGTCTCCCTGACGACAGCGGATGGCATTACATGGAATGCAGCGGACGGATATGCAAGCTATCGCATCCAGCCTCAGTCGAACTGGAACTATAAGACGCTGGAGCTGAAGGTGAGCAGACATGGCGCAGTGGACAGCACCAAAAAGACAACATCCTTCCCGGCAGAGTCGGAACACTCCTTTACGATTAAGCTGGCATTGTCGCAGATTGGTGCGCCTACGGTGAGTCATGATACAGACGCACAGGGCAGCAGCAACATGGACGAATTACTCTACCATGTGATTTGGAGCGGCGTGCAGACATCGGCTGAGACAGATGATTTGGGCGGATATCTGATTACGGTTACCGGAGAGAGTACGGCTGCTCATTATTACTATGTGCTTGAGGCCGGTGAGAAGGAGCCGGATACGATTGTGCAGCTGGCTGCGGAGGCGGAGGCAAAGGGCGAGCCCGTTGTGAATGTCACCGATACTTACCGCACAGAGGATAGTACAAAGCTGGAGGCGGTAATCAATCTGGAGGACTTTAGGAGCGAGGAAGTAATTGCGGTTTCGGTGAGGGCAATCGCCGGAAAGGACGCTGTGATTTATCAGGATGGACCGGATGGCGCCGAACAGGGGCAGCGGCTGCCGTCCAGACTGCTTGCACCGGTGGTCAGCGGGCTTTCTGTGACGCCGGATGCGGGCGCGGGAACTCTGCTGGTGAGTGCCTTTGATGAGAGTGACGTAGTCTTGACATACATGGATAGTAATGGGGACGAGTCTGACAGAATCCGCATAGCGGTGGCTGTCTATGATGAGCTGCCGGAGGGAACTGACGAGTCCGACACAGACAAGATTGCATCTGATTGGGATTCCGGAGCTTGCGAGGTGCTGGTGGCAAAGTCTGCGAAACAGCAGATGTCGGGCAATGCCTGCGAGGCTTCCTATGAGTTGCAGCCGTCACAGGACAAAACGTGGTCTGATTATGCGGGCAAGTGGATGAAGGTGGCACTTAGAAAGGTTTCGGACAGCTCTATCAGTTCCTGCTGGACGGACGAGGATGAGTCGGGTGTTTCGACAAATTACAGATGGTTTAGAATGCCCGATGCGCAGATTGATTCCGTCAGTCTCAGAGAGGCTTCCAAGCCGGTGTACCGAACCTTCCACAATGGATATTGGACAACGGCGACAGCAGGAGCACAGTCCATAGTTGCAACGAGAACTTTGAATTTTGATGTCAGGAATCATGCCGATGGATACAAAATCGAAATTACCGGAAAAGACCAGTCGGTTCATCTGCTTGAGATTCGCAGAAACGGTGATAAATATACGGTTGAATACACTGGTGCCAATGGAACTGCGGATGTTTCTCAGGGGAACACAGTCACCGCATGGAGCGGAACGATTGAAAAGGGTGACAGTCTGGAACTGCCGTATGGCTTTGCATCCTTCCTCATGCAGGAGGATGATTTCACCACGACCGAGTCAAGCCTTTACGCTATCCTGAGTCTTGACATGGACGGAGAGACCTTCACGCTCTCTCTGCCTGATATTATCAGCTATAGTCTTGATGCCGGAACCAATACGGAGGAGACAGATGCCAAGTATCTGATTACCGGGCAGGTGACGGTTCAGGCACTTGGAGAGGAGAAGAATGAGGACGGGGAAGAAGTTCCGTCAAGCTATTTCGATTCTGTGATTGACCGCTGGAGTGTAAATGATTCCGGTGAGACGAATATTAGTGTGGGAGGATGACAATGAGATTGCCGCGGAGGAAAAAAAGGCAACAGAATCAAGGAGTTGCAATGATTGTGGCAACGATAGTCGGCGCAGTGATTATGGTGTTTGTGCTGTCCCTGCTGCTGGTGTCATACTCACTGTTCACCACGGCGGCGAGGAAGGAAACTCAACTGCAGTGTCAGGAGCTTGCAAGGTCTGTGAATCAGGAGATTCGGCAGGAATTGATGAAACCGGATTACGATACCTATGAGGACCAGCTTGCGGCGGTGGGGACAGAGAATGATTTGTGGTTTTTTCTGCGTTATAATCTCTGGCAGGATGACGTCTGGCCTTACTTTCATGAGGGTGAGTCAGGACATAATAAGTCAGACAGCTATCGCTATTTTACGATAGATGCCACCGATGCGGAGGAGCTTGGCGGCATGGCAGACCAGATATTGATTACCATGTATTGGGAGATTGATTCCGAAGAACCGGCGGTGGAGACAGATAAATCCTTCACCACTCTGCATATTAAAGTGGAAACCCAAAAGGGAGACTGCGCTTATGCGATGGAGTCGGCATATGCGCTGACAGTCATAGCTTATGATTCCGCTGCAGAGGACGGGGAGCTTGAGGATGCCGGGAGCAATCCCTTCCATGAGGTCATTGACAAAAATGAAAAATGGGCATGGGAGCCCGATTAAAGGCGAAGGTTTGGCAAAAACAAAGAGGAAGGAGGTCGGCACTGTGAACATAGAAAATGTAAAAAATAAATGGAAAAAAGAAAAATTGAATAAGGGACCAAAATCCGAAGGTTCCACTATGGTTGAGGTTTTAGTCGGCTTTTCTATCCTGATGATTTTGCTGGCGGGCCTGACGGGGGTAATCCACGTGTCGTCCAATATGCTGTTCGACACGCGGGATATGCTGGAGGAACGGGAGCTGTTTCTGGAGCAGTTTTACAGGACGGAGCATGGGGAACTTAACAAGACGGTGATTCCGGCGGTTCGTTTCTCACTTAAAGAGACGGACAGTACCGGCCAAAATGCCATAACAGACGGTGCAGAGATTCCGCTGAATCACGCACGGGCGGACAAAGTGTCGGATGAAAACGGACTGACCGTCTATCAGATATACTACAAGTAAGAAGGAAGATGTATGAGCAGAACGAATCGCAGAAACGCAATACAACCGGATAACCGAGGCATGACATTGGTGGAGCTGATTATTTCCTTTATGCTTTTAAGCATGTTTATGGTGGTGGCGACCATGGTTATCTCTGCGACGATGAATATCTATTATCAGGCGAGGAGCGTCAGTTACGGAATTCAGGTTTCTGATATTATTCACAGTAAGATTGCAAGTGAATTGTCAGGGGCAATCAATGGGGACATCACCAGTGATGATTTTGTAGATTCATCAGGGCAGAAAGCAAACGGTGCCATGCTGATTGCGGAGAACAGGATTGAGTTTACGGACGGGACGGGCAGCCATGTGAACCTTGGTTTGGTGGAGATAAACGGAAAGCAATATTTTGCGGTGCATTATTATGAGGTGCCCTCCGCAGATGGCACGGGCATTGTCTATGAGGCTGTGGACTGGACTTTTGACAAGGCTGCCTACATGGGATATTTCGTCAAGGAGCTGAAATTCAGCAGACCTATGGGGGATTATGATTACAATGTGATAAAGGTGGAATTGACCATCACCCATCCCGAATATGGAGATTATACCACCACAGAATATGTGGAATGCTATAACTTTGATGATACTGTGGCACCGAACCGTGTGGTGGAAGCACAGCTGAGGGAATGAGATTCAGGAAGTAGGTTTTAGGAAGCAAGGTGAGAAAACGCCGTGAAAAGAAGAATTCATCAGATAAAAATAATATTGCTCGTGGTGCTTATTGTGGCTGTGGTCGGCATGCCGATATTTGCATATTTTAAGGTGAAATCCGGTGCACATATTGCACTCAGGGAAGGAAAAAATATAAAGCTGACCATGCAGATGCTGGATATTGAATATTACGGGAAGAATCAATGTATATATGATGCCTCAAGCCGGAATGGTCTGCGGGACGGCGCGGAGGAACAAATTCAAAAAATGCTGGAGCACGATGGGGAGGTTGTCCTGCACGGTTATGACCGGAAGGAGCGGACCATCCGTGCATTTACCTATAGAAATGACAATTACGAAGTGATTTACAGCTATGATGAGGACGCGGGAGACCAATGGCAGATTTATTATTGCATCAAGGTGATTGACTGACCGCCGGGGAGGTTTTGAATGTCCACACTTACATTTGACATAGGCAGAGTTCTTGAAAACAGCACTGTCCCCGGCATCCTTACGGTGATTCTTGTGTGCGGAGTGCTGACGGCGATAGCGGTGATTGACATCAGGACACAGTATATTCCGCCGGAATTGAACATACTTTTGGCGTTGTTCGGAGTCTTGTCCATATGGACGCTGCCGGGTTCCGGTATCGCGGAGCGTCTGATTGGCGTGGTGAGCGTTTCCGTCCCGATGATATTGATTGTGCTCGCCGTGCCGGGAGGTTTTGGATGGGGCGATATCAAAATGATGGCTGCGGCAGGGCTGCTGCTTGGATGGAAAGGTAATGTGACTGCATTTTTTATCGCGGTGATTCTGGGGGGCGCCTATGGGGTATTTTTGCTGGCCGCGAAGAAGAAGGGCAGAAAAGACCATTTTGCATTCGGACCATTTTTGAGTGTTGGAATTGCGATTTCACTATTTACGGATGCAGGTGCGTCCTGGATAGATTGGTATATTGATATGCTGGCACGGTTGGCAGCATGATAGCAGGATGAAAGGAGATGCGGGGTGAGTATCTATAGCTATAAGGCACAGGATGAGAACGGCAAGCTAGTGTCCGGAGTCCTTCAGGCGAACGATGAAGTGGAACTTCACAAGAAACTGAAACAGGATAAAAAATATCTCATCAGTGCAAAGGAAAAGAAACATAAAGTAAATACAAGACGGCTGAAGTCCAATGAAGTTGCGGATTTTTCCCGAAACATGGGGAAGATGGTCGGAGCGGGTATCTCTCTTGTGAGAGCGCTTAAAATCACGGCGGAGGATGAATCTGCCAAGCCTGCACAGCGGGAGATTTTTAACAATCTTTTGAAACTTGTCCGCTCGGGCACATCGCTTTCGGACGCACTGGTGGAGCAGGGAGATGCCTTTCCGCCCTTGTTTGTCAACATGATAAAAAGTGCAGAGGCGAGCGGTGATTTGGAGTCGATTTTTATGCAGATGTCGTTTTATTACGACAAGGAATACCGGCTGAACAGCAAGGTGAAATCCTCCATGACCTATCCAAAGATTTTGTGCGTGTTGATTGTCGCGGTTGTGGCGGTGATTATGGGATATGTGATTCCGCAGTTCCAAAGCCTGTTTGCACAGATGGACTCGCTGCCCGTCAGTACAAGAGTGCTGCTGGCAATCAGCGACTACGTCAAAAACAGATGGTATGTGATTTTGGTGGCAGCTGCAGTTTTGGTAATCATATTCAAGATAGTCTTTGCAATTCCGAAGGTATCCTACTATAAGGACAAATTTGAACTGCACATGCCTGTGGCGGGGAAACTTTTGAAAATCATATATACCGCGCGCTTTGCGAGAACTCTTTCCAGCCTGTATTCCGCCGGCATACCTATCATCAGCTGCCTGTCTATCGCAAAGGGTACCATCGGAAACAAGTACATAGAAAGCCAGTTTGATGCGGTGATTGGAGAGGTTCGCTCCGGCGGCAATCTGAGTGACGCAATCACCAAGGTGGACGGATTTACCAAGAAACTTTCCTCCTCGGTCATGGTGGGTGAGGAAACCGGTGCTCTCGACACAATGCTGGTATCCATTGCGGACCAGATGGAATATGATTCGGAGGCGGCATTGGGGAGGCTGGTGTCTTACCTGGAGCCGGTGATGATTGTGATTATGGCTGTGATTGTGGGCTTTATCATGATTTCGGTAATCCAGCCGATTTACGGCTCTTATCAGGCAATATCAAACTCTTACCAGTAAAGGATGGTGTGACAGATGAGTACAGTATTATATTTGGCAAATCAGCAGATACAGGTAGTTATCGGTACCGCCGGAGCAAAAAAAATAGCGGTACAAAGGGCGTATACAGCCGATGTGCCGGAGGGAAGCATCATCAACGGAATTGTTATGGATGCAGAATCTCTGACGGCGTTTATCTCGGAGTTTTGGCGCAGGAATAAGCTGCCCGTCAAAGACATAACGCTGGTGATAAACAGCTCCAAATTTGTGGGCAAAATGATTGAACTGCCCCAGCTTGGCACGACAAAGACCTTCGAGTTCATCGACAGGGAATTTACGGATATCCGAAGGGATGAGGATGAAATCTACGGATACATACCGCTGGAAAACGCGGACGGAAAGTCAAAGCGGGTTTATGCAGAGAGCATATCTGCGGATTTCATACAGGAGTATATCGATATTTTCAGGGAGGCAGGCATCGGGGTGAAAGCCATTTACTCCGGCGAAAGCTGCCTGATTAATATGACCGGTATGACCGTTGCCACGAGATACCGTACTTTTGCCATGCTGGTTGCGGACAACATCAATCTGACTACTCTGCTCTGGGTGGATGGAAGTTTTTATCACTTGAACAGCACCAGATGTATTCATGAGCAGGGAACGGAAGAATACGCCGTGGATGTCGCCAGAACCATCAGCCAGCTCACACAGTTCATGAAGGCGCATCAGATAGAACATACCCTGGAAACCATCTGCCTTGCGGGTATTGCCGGTAGCGAGACGGGCATATACGGCACAGCGATGCAGGAGATGGGGATTGAGGTGCCGGTTATCCAGCTGGACAGCTCGATGCTCTCGGCGAACAAGACAGACATCCAAAGCTATCTGAATGCGGTCAGCGGTCTGGTATCCAATGGAAAATGGCAGAATTTTCGCAATCAATATAACGGACGGAGACATAAAAAAGGCGAAAAGGACGATATGGGGCAGGAACTTCTTATCGTCGGCGGGGCCTTTGTGGTCATGCTGTTTATAACGCTGGTGTGTTTCGTGGTAAAGACCGTCAAACAAAGCCAGTATAATCGGATGGTGGAGGAAGACAATCAGCCTCAGATACTGGAACAGATAGCGGAACATGATGAACTCATGGAGAGAAATGATTTCCTTTCCAGACAATATTCCGGAATCACGGATATCGATGAAAATATTATGAGTTATCCTATCTGTGACAGTGATGTGCTGCAGGTCTTTCAAAGTTGCGCAACGGGATATGCCACGATACAGTTTGAGTCCTTTGACGCAGACGAGGGAATTGCGGTGGTGACGGCAAGGGCGGAAAATGTGGATGAAATCAACAAGTTTATCAAAGAGCTGAGCGGTCAGGAGATTTTCAGGAAGGTTGATTATACCGGATATTCCTATGATACAACCGCAGGGCTTTGGGATATTTATGTTACCTGTATATTGACGGAAGCAGCAGGAAGGTAGGGGATACGGATGAAATTAGATTTAACATTGACACCGAAAGACAGAAAACTTCTTGTGGTGCTCGGCGTGTTTGTGGTTGTAGTGGGCTTTTGCTATTGGGGGATACGTCCGATTGTGACCAAAATAAACAGGCTGAACGAGCAGATTGAGGATGAAAAAGATGTTCAGGCATTAAATGAGCTCAAGATTTCAGAACTGCCCCTGCTGCGGACGGACAATGAGAAACTGGAGGGGCAGATTGAGGATGCAAGAAACTATTATTACGATATCATGACCAGTGATGAGGTCGATAAATACTTTACAAATATGGTGCTTTCCTACAACTTGAATTCCTATGACCTGACCATTCAGATGCCCACGGAGTGCTCCGCGCTGGAGCCCTATCAATACTCTGAAAAGATGGCTTTACAGAAACAGAATGAGGAGACGGAAGAAGATGCCGAGGAGGAAGATTTAGACAACGGTATTTATACCGTGACGGTTGAGATGCGTCTGGGAGGAGACATAAGTGAACTCACCAGGCTGCTCGACAGTTTGTTTGAAAGCGACCGCAGACTGAGAGTATCGAATTATTATTATACGACTCAGCAGACTATACAGACGGAGGAAAACGGTTCCTATGCCGTGTTGGAAAACAGTGTGCTGAATCTGACGGTAGAGATTTATATGTGTGCTGAGGATTCGGCATTGGCAGAGGGGGAATAACGACATGGCAATAGCAAATAACAGGAATATTAGAATTGGTGATGTCCTGCAGGAGCTGGGTTATATTGACGAGGAAGATGTCAAGGCAGCGCTTGCCTATCAGAAGGAGAACAAGGGCGTCCTGATGGGGGCGGCGCTGATTGACTTGAATATCATCACAGAGCGGCAGATGCTTGAGGCACTCGCCAAACGCCTTCAGTATGATCTGGTGAATGTGGCGGATATGTCGGTGGATGTCAAGGCAGTGGAGATGATTCCCAAGGTACTTGCAGAGAGATATTGTATGCTGGGGTATCGGATGGACGGCAACAGCTTGTTTTTGCTGGTAAACGATCCTCTGAATTTCTACGGAATTGAAGACATCCGACAGGTTGTGGGCATGAATCTTCATATTTCCCTCTGCGAAAAGGCACCGCTTGAGAATGCCATCCAATATTATTATTCGGAGGTTTCCGCAAGACAGGCTGCGCAGAAGGCTGCAACCACCAGCACACAAGTGTCCGAGACGGTAGAAATCAACATAGATGAGGATGGGGATGACACCCCTATCGTCAACCTGTTCAACAATATTTTGATTCGCGCATACAATGCCAATGCGTCCGATATTCATATTGAGCCGTTTGAGCATCAGACCAGTGTGCGAATGAGAATCGACGGCGTCATCGCCGACTTTATGACCCTGCAGAAAAACATCCACAATCCGTTGATTGCCCGCATCAAGATTCTGGGCGATTTGGATATCGCAGAGCGGAGAATCCCTCAGGACGGACATTTTCGAATCAATATCGAGGGCGTCAACCTGAATGTCCGTGTGTCCGTCATTCCCACGGTGTTCGGCGAGAAGGCAGTGCTTCGTCTGTTGGCGAATGCCGCAGTCATTGACAACATGGACACCTTCGGCATGGAGGCGCAAAGCTACGCGAAGGTGATGAAGATGCTCCAGTCTCCAAACGGCATCATATATCTGACAGGTCCGACGGGTTCCGGTAAGTCCACCACCCTCTATATGATTCTGGAGGAGCTTGCAAAGAGAAAGGTAAATATCTCAACCATTGAGGACCCTGTGGAGAAAAACGTTGCCAAGTTAAATCAGATGCAGGTCAATAATGTTGCAGGGCTGAACTTTGAGACAGGTCTCCGCGCTCTGCTGCGTCAGGACCCGGATATCATCATGGTAGGTGAGACGCGAGATTCCGAGACGGCGTCCATCTCCGTGAGAGCCGCCATCACCGGACATTTGGTGCTTTCCACGCTGCATACAAACGATGCGGCATCCTCCGTAGTCAGACTGGTGGACATGGGAGTGGAGCCCTACATGATAGCCAGCTCTCTGGTGGGAATCGTGGCACAGCGTCTGGTGCGCAAGGTCTGCCCGTTCTGTGGAGAGTGGGGAGAGATGAGCGCGGAGGAAGAACAGATTACCGGTGTGCACTTCGTGCGGGTAAAGCACGCAAAGGGATGTCAGCAATGCAATAATACCGGCTATAAGGGGAGAATTGCCATTCATGAAATCCTCACGGTGGACAAGCAGGTCCGCGATATGATTACCAAGAGAGACACCGTTGAGAATATAAAAGAGTATGCCATCACCCATCAGGGAATGCGCACCTTAAAACAGAGTGCTCTGGCGTTGGTTCAGGACGGAGTCACCACCGTGGAAGAACTTCTGAGAGTGTCTTATTACGAGTGATGTTTAAACCGTCAAAATGACCTGAAAACGCCGTAAAATCAAGGCTTTTTTCGTCGAAATTGGTTTGAAAAGCAAGGCGGGGTTTGATATACTATGTTTGGTAATAATTGTATTTGGTTTTCAAAATATAAGGGAGGTAGCGATATGAGAAAACTGAAGAAAGATAACAAAGGTTTTACGTTGGTTGAGTTGATTGTTGTATTAGTCATCCTCGCCATTCTGGCAGCAATTCTGGTTCCCGCTCTGCTGGGATATATTGACAGAGCAAAGAGCCAGCAGATTGTTTTGAATGCAAAGAGCTGTCTGACCGCTGCACAGGCTGAGATGTCCAGCTTGTACGCAAAGAATGCGACGACTATTACAGACGATGATAAAAAGCAGATATTGGATACCGCTGATGTGGAGAGCGTATGCGAGGCACTGACCATCGGATGCGATGAGGAAATGTCAAAAGGAACGAGAAAGGCTTACGAGATTACCTATGTGTTTTATAAAGAGGGCGGAAAGGCAATCTATTATGACGGTTCTTCCTGGGAGGAGGTTTCTAAAGACGACGTGAACACGCTTGACTATGGAAAGACGAGCAACGTCCAGAAGACCTACAGTATCAAATAATTGCGTTGTGACTTTTCTACTGTTTCGATGCACAGTATGCGGGGAGCTGCCTCAAGGGGCAGTTCCCCTGTTTGTTTGTGAGTATTCCCGTAAATTCTATCAAAATCCATCTCCAAAAACCTGAGATATACATGGTGACAAGTGACGAGAAAAATGTTATACTTTTGTTTTAAAGGTAAAAAAATATAGGACAGTGAGGTATGAAGCAGGATGGCTTCTTCATCAAATAAATCATCAAATAAATCCACAGGGAGAAGGACAGGCTCCGGCAAAAGCACGGGGCGCACAACCGCATCGCGCAAGACAGATGCCAGACAGGCGGAGCAGGACAGAGAACTTTTTCATGAAATCGGACTCATCGTATTGTGTGTGGTGGTGGTGTTCTTATTCCTCTGTAATTTCGGTATTGTGGGACCTGTAGGTGAGGGCATAAGCAATGTGATGTTCGGGATGTTTGGCTTTGCGGCATATGTCACGCCGATACTGATATTCCTGGCAACGGCATTCTGGCTTGCCAATGAGGGCAATCCCACGGCGCTGCGCAAATTGATTGCGGGTATCGTCTTGTTCCTGATGTTTGGCATTGTCTGTGAACTGATTGCCGGGACGGTGTCCTCCCTTGAGACCTATGACGTAAAGGCGATTTATGACAGCAGCAGTCAGGGGAGAAAAGGCGGCGGTGTGCTTGCCGGAAGTCTTGCATATCTGCTGCAGCATAATCTGGAGACGGTGGGCACCATACTGGTGGTGCTGCTCCTCACCGCTATCTGCATTATTCTTCTGACGGAACAATCGCTCTTAAGCAGAGTTCGAAACGGTTCCGAGAGAATCCGGGAGTTTTCTGCGGAGGACGGGGAACGCCGGAGAGAGGCAGCGCAGCTTCGCAGGGAGGAACAGGAGCGGATTCGCGCGGAGCGTGAGGAAGAAA
Organism: uncultured Acetatifactor sp.; assembly: GCA_964617975.1. Lineage (GTDB taxonomy): Bacteria > Bacillota > Clostridia > Lachnospirales > Lachnospiraceae > Acetatifactor. The sequence goes on from CAZUAP010000002.1 coordinate 30,906, forward strand.
GACGCCTGAGAGCTGAGGAGAAAGAGAACGAGAAGATACTCCGCATGGAGAAGAAGGTGACCGGCGTCATGCTGGATACCTCCTTGAAAAAGGAGGAGACAAAACATCGGGATGAGATTCATGAGATAACCTATCAGGGGGAACAGGAGACACTGCAGACACAGGAGACGCCTGCTTTTGATTTTGACAAGATTCGCGTCCGCACGGCACATCAGGTGAATCTGACTGAGGTGGAGCCGGAGGCGGAAGAAACCTCAGAACCGGAAGAGCCCTCATATAACGAATCCTATGTGGAGCGGACAGCCGCGGCGGCGCCTGCAAAGATACAGCAAAGTGATTCCCTGCTCACACATCAGGCGGAGCAGATACGGATACACAAGGAGGGCGTGGAGGAGCAGAGCACACCCGCACCGGCGGTGGCTGCCGGAAGGATGAAACCCAGTGCCGAGGCACCTCAGGACAGCGGCAAATCCTTGGAGGAAAGCCAGATACAGAAAGACATTCAGAGCGCGGAGAAGAAAGCGCCCAGAAAATATATTTTCCCGCCCCTTTCCAGACTGCAGAAGGGTGCAGCGGTCACGGGAGATTCCACCCGCGAGCTGAAGGAGACGGCTCAGCGGCTTCAGCAGACTTTGAACACCTTCGGCGTGAAAGTCACGATTACCGATATCAGTCAGGGTCCCAGCGTGACCCGGTACGAGCTTCAGCCGGAGCAGGGCGTGAAGGTCTCCAAGATTGTGGGGCTTTCGGACGATATCAAATTAAATCTCGCCGCCACGGACATCCGTATTGAGGCACCCATACCGGGCAAGGCTGCCATCGGCATTGAGGTGCCCAACAAGGAGAACATGACGGTGGCACTCAGGGATTTGCTGGAGAGCAAGGAGTTTAAGGAGTTTCCGTCGAACCTCGCCTTTGCGGTGGGCAAGGATATCGCAGGCAAGACGGTGGTGGCAGATATCGCAAAGATGCCCCATATGCTGATTGCGGGAGCAACCGGTTCCGGAAAATCGGTTTGTATCAACACCTTGATTATGAGCATTCTGTATAAGGCACATCCCGACGATGTGAAACTGATTATGGTGGACCCCAAGGTGGTGGAGCTGTCCATTTACAATGGCATTCCACATCTGATGATTCCTGTGGTGACCGACCCCAAGAAGGCTTCCGCTGCACTGCACTGGGCTGTGTCGGAGATGGAGGACAGGTATCGCAAATTTGCGGATTATAACGTCCGCGATTTGAAGGGATACAATAAAAAGCTGGAGACCATGCGGGAAAACGGCGAGGAAAATGTGCCGGATAAACTTCCTCAGATTGTGATTATCGTGGACGAGCTGGCAGATTTGATGATGGTGAGTCCAGGCGAGGTGGAGGAGTCCATCTGCCGTCTGGCACAGCTTGCGAGAGCCTGCGGTATTCATCTGATTATCGCCACCCAGCGTCCCAGTGTGGATGTCATCACGGGTCTGATTAAGGCGAATATGCCCAGCCGGGTGGCATTTGCGGTGTCCAGTGGTGTGGATTCCCGAACCATTCTGGACATGGTGGGTGCGGAGAAACTTTTGGGAAAGGGCGATATGCTCTTTTATCCTCAGGGTTATTCCAAGCCGGCGCGTATTCAGGGTGCTTTCGTGTCCGATAAGGAAGTGGCGGATGTGGTTGATTTCCTGAAAAATCAGACAATCGGCAACACCTATGCCGAGGATGTGGAAGAAAAAATTAAGAATATCGGAACATCTTCCGGCGCGGGAGCCGGCGGTGTTTCCGGCGGAGATAGCGGCAGAGATGAGTATTTTGAGGAGGCCGGACGATTTATCATCGACAAGGATAAGGCATCCATCGGAATGCTGCAGAGAGTGCTGAAGGTTGGTTTTAACAGGGCGGCACGTATCATGGATCAGTTGTGTGAATATGGTGTTGTTGGTGAGGAGGAGGGCACCAAGCCCCGCAAGGTATTGATGAGTATGGAGCAGTTTGAACAGCTGCTGGAAGAAATTTAACGGAGGACTTGAAATGAAAACGGATATTGAAATCGCGCAGGAGGCTGTGCTTAAGCCGATTGCTGAAATTGCTGCAGATATGGGGATTGCGGAGGAGGAGCTGGAGCTTTACGGTCGTTACAAGGCAAAACTCTCAGATGAATATCTGAAAAAGCTGGAATCCCGTCCTGATGGAAAGCTGATTCTGGTGACGGCAATCAACCCTACCCCTGCCGGGGAAGGTAAGACCACCACCAGCGTTGGGCTGGGACAGGCATTCGGCAGACTCGGCAAGAAAGCGGTGGTTGCGCTGCGCGAGCCTTCGCTGGGACCCTGCTTTGGCATCAAGGGAGGTGCGGCAGGCGGCGGCTATGCTCAGGTAGTCCCTATGGAGGATTTGAACCTTCATTTCACCGGAGATTTTCATGCAATTACTTCCGCTAACAATCTGTTGGCAGCGCTTCTGGATAACCATATCCAACAGGGAAATGCGCTCGGCATCGATACCAGACAGATTGTCTGGAAACGTTGTGTAGATATGAATGACAGGGTACTGCGCAATATCGTGGTAGGTCTTGGCAATAAAACGGACGGCGTTGTGAGGGAGGACCATTTTGTTATCACTGTCGCCAGCGAAATTATGGCGATTCTTTGTCTCGCGCAGGATATGAAAGATTTGAAGGAACGTCTGGCGAGAATTGTTGTGGCTTACAATTATGCCGGAGAACCGGTGACGGCGGGGGATTTGCAGGCGGTCGGTGCCATGGCGGCACTGCTCAAGGATGCCATGAAACCCAATCTGATTCAGACTTTGGAACACACACCGGCGCTGGTGCACGGCGGACCTTTTGCAAATATCGCCCACGGCTGCAACTCTGTCCGCGCGACCAAGGCGGCGTTGAAAATGGCGGATTACTGCATCACGGAGGCAGGCTTTGGCGCTGATTTGGGAGCGGAGAAATTTTTTGATATCAAATGCCGCATGGCAGGTTTGAAACCGGATGCCGTGGTGCTGGTTGCAACGGTGCGCGCATTGAAATATAATGGTGGTGTGGCGAAAGCAGATTTGAATCAGGAGAATCTGGAGGCACTGCGCCGGGGAATTGCCAATCTGGAGAAACATATGGAAAATCTGCAGAAATATGGCGTTCCGGTGGTGGTGACGTTGAATGCCTTTGTGACGGATACCGAGGCGGAGCTTGCCTATGTGAAGGATTTCTGTGAGTCCAGAGGCTGCGAATTCGCACTGTCCGAGGTATGGGAAAAGGGCGGTGAGGGCGGCATTGCTCTGGCACAAAAGGTACTGGAGACCATAGAGAACAAGGAGAGCCGGTTCAAGGTGCTCTATGAGGACAGCCTGAGCATCAAAGAAAAGATTGTGACAATCGCGTCAGAAATTTACGGCGCAGGCGGAGTGACCTTTGCTCCCGCAGCGCAGCGGCAGATGCAGCAGCTGGAAAAACTTGGATATGGCAATCTGCCTGTATGTATGGCGAAAAATCAATATTCCCTCTCGGACGACCCCTCGCTCTTGGGACGTCCTGTGGGATTTGAGATAAATATCAGAGAGATGTATGTTTCAGCGGGAGCAGGATTTATCGTGGTGCTCACCGGAGCGGTTATGACCATGCCGGGACTTCCCAAGGAGCCGGCGGCGTACCGGATTGATGTGGACGATGATGGGCGGATTACCGGATTGTTCTAGCTGAAATCTTTGACAAGGGTATGCAAAAATTTAGAATGGAGAGCAAAATCATGGCAAAACGGATTGACGGCAAAGCGATTGCAGCGCAGATTAAAGAGGAGTGCAAGGAAAAAGTGGCGCAGATGAAGTCGGAGGGCATTGAGGTGTCTCTGGCAGTGATTCAGGTGGGAAACGACCCTGCTTCCAGCGTATATGTGGGCAATAAGAAGAAGGCGTGTGAATATATCGGCATCAGGTCCTTGGCGTATGAGCTCCCGGAGGAAACCACAGAGAAAGAACTTTTGGATTTGATTGTGGAGTTAAATGGCAGGTCGGATGTGAACGGCATTCTGGTTCAGCTGCCTCTGCCGAAACACATTGACGAGGAGAAGGTGTTGGATGCCATCCGCCCGGAGAAGGATGTGGACGGTTTTCATCCCCGGAATGTCGGCGCGCTGTGTATCGGGAAACCCGGTTTCGTGTCCTGCACGCCGGCTGGAATCATTCAGCTTTTGAAACGTTCTGACATTGAGATTGCAGGAAAAGAGTGTGTCGTTATCGGGCGCAGCAATATTGTCGGGAAACCCATGGGCTTGCTGCTGCTTCGGGAAAACGGAACGGTCACTATAGCGCACAGCCGCACAAAGGATTTGAAGGAAGTGACAAAGCGTGCGGATATTCTGGTTGTTGCGGTGGGCAAACCGAAGATGATTACTGCGGAGTATGTAAAAGAAGGCGCCGTGGTGATTGACGTGGGAATTCATCGCAATGAAAATAATAAGCTCTGTGGGGATGTGGATTTTGAGAGCGTTGAGCCGCATTGCAGTGCAATCACACCTGTGCCGGGAGGCGTGGGTCCCATGACCATTGCCATGCTGATGCATAACTGCGTGGAGTCCGTTGCATTACAGCAATAAGAGAGGGTTGCGGATATGAAATGTCCAAATTGCGGGAAAGAGATGGGGGAAGGCCATCTCTATTGTGAAAACTGCGGTGAAGACATCCATATTGTCCCGGATTTTGAACCGGAGCTGGAGCTTAATATGGTGCAGAGCATGGAGCAAATCCTTGAGGATGTGGCACAGACCGGAGGACAGGATGGAACGGACACCGATAAAGAGAGTGCGCAGCAGAAGACGGCAAATCACGGCGGTAGGTTTCGCACGATAATAGGCTGGGGCGCTATAGGGTTTCTGGTGGTTGCGTTTATCATCGGAGGCATTGGAATCTATCGGCATTATTCATTAGATTACCAGACGAATCGGGCGAGACAGGCGGTAAAGAATCAAAAGTATGACAGGGCGATTCAATGTTATACCCGTGCCATGGAATTGGATCGATTCAATGTGAGTTTGAAGTTTGAGCTGGCAGAGGTATATTTTTTAAAAAATGATAAAGATGAATATGAGTATTGGCTGTTGAATATTGTCTCTGACCCAAATACGGATTCCGAACAACTGGAGAGTGCCTACGGGAAATTGATTGCGATTTATCGAGCCAAAGAGGACTACCAGATGATTAACGATATGCTTCTGGAGTGTCAGAGTGAGTCCATCCGGGCGGCTTATCAGAATTATATGGCGGAGGCGCCGCAGTTCAGTATTCCTGCGGGAGATTATGACACCGTAAAGGCATTAAAACTTACCGTGACGGGCAAGGGAAATATTTATTATACGGTAAACGGCGGTATTCCCGATGAGTCGTCAGATTCCTACACGACTCCCATATTGTTGGAAAACGGAGATTATATCATACAGGCTGTTTTTGTAAATGAAAATGGTGTTTCGAGCGATATTGCAAGTGCGGAGTATCATATTATGGTGGACGAGCTGGAAGCACCGGAAATCAGTGTGGACAGCGGAGAGTATGACACACCTGTGAATATCATCGTCCTAAATGATACGGAGAATGTGTATTATACCACGGACGGCACGACGCCGACCATGGATTCCACACTGTATACAGAGCCAATCCCCATGCCCTTGGGGGTGAGCACGTTTAGCTTTGCCAGACTGGAAACCGGGCGGAACAGTGTGACGGTGGAGAGGTCCTTCACATTAGAACTGGACACGGATATCACACCGGAACAGGCGGTGGACAAAGTGAGGGAGAACGCCCTGCAGTCCGGGAAAATCCGCGATAACGAAGGACATTTTGATGATACGAATGCCCATTATGTCTACCAATATCTGTGTGTGACCAACATTGAGGACATCAATGCTTTTTATGTGGTGGCTGAGGTGATTGTGGATGCACAGGGCAATGCTGCAAGAACAGGGAATTATTTTGCAATCAATGCGTACACGGGGAATTACTATAAGCTGCAGACGGACAATGGAACGTATAATCTGGTAGAAATGTAAAAAAACATAAATATTTCATGGAGAGGTGACTTTATGTACAAAATTTTGAAGAAACGGGAACTTGCCGCCAACATTTATCTGATGGATGTGGAGGCGAAACGAGTGGCAAAATCTTGTCAGCCGGGGCAGTTTGTCATTGTGAGAGTGGATGAGGATGGAGAGAGAATCCCTCTGACCATCTGCGATTATGACCGAGCTGCAGGGACTATCACCATTGTGTTCCAGACGGTGGGTGCCGGTACCAAAATCATGGCACAGCTCAATGAAGGGGATGCTTTTCATGATTTTGTGGGTCCCTTGGGCTGCGCATCGGAGCTTGTGAAGGAGGATAAGGAGAGCCTGCAGAGCAAGAAGATTCTCTTTGTTGCAGGGGGCGTTGGTGCAGCTCCGGTATATCCTCAGGTAAAGTGGCTGCATGAAAATGGAATTGACGCAGATGTCATTGTGGGAAGTAAAACAAAAGATTTACTGATTCTGGAGGAGGAGATGAAAGCCGTTGCAGGCAATCTCTATGTCACCACGGATGATGGCTCTTATGGGCGAAGCGGTATGGTGACACAGACCTTGAAGGATTTGGTTGCAGAGGGAAAACATTATGACGTATGTGTCGCTATCGGACCTATGATTATGATGAAGTTTGTATGCCTTTTGACCAAGGAACTGGGTATTCCTACGGTTGTCAGCCTGAATCCCATCATGGTGGATGGAACGGGTATGTGCGGTGCCTGTCGTGTGACGGTGGATGGCAAGGTGAGATTTGCCTGTGTGGACGGACCGGAGTTTGATGGACATGCCGTGAACTTTGACGAGGCCATGAGACGTCAGCAGATTTACAAGACGCAGGAGGGCAGGGCGATGCTTGCGTTAGAGGAAGGCGCTACCCATCATGGCGGATGTGGAAACTGCTGATAGCAAGGATGATATAGCGAGGATGACATAGAGAGGAGAAGGATAATGGATGTGTTGAAGAAAGTGCCTGTGAGGGAACAGGACGCCAAGGAGCGTGCAACAAACTTTAAAGAAGTCTGTCTTGGATATAACAAAGAGGAGGCAATGGAGGAGGCTGCCAGATGTATCAACTGCAAGAATGCACAGTGCATCAAAGGCTGCCCGGTATCCATCAATATACCCGGCTTTATTGAGCAGGTGAAAAACGGTGATGTGGAAGCTGCTTATCAGATTATCAGTGAGTCCAGTGCTTTGCCCGCAGTGTGTGGCCGTGTATGCCCGCAGGAGAGCCAGTGCGAGGGAAAGTGTATCCGCGGCATCAAGGGGGAGCCTAT
>CAZUAP010000003.1:0-38017 GCA_964617975.1 uncultured Acetatifactor sp.
TATCCTCCGTCACATGGCAATGGAAACTGTTGGACACATACTCCCTGTCGGAAACTCCCTCAACAATTCCATATTTCCTGCGGAACTGTTTCACCTGAAGGCCGCAGAGGTTCTCCGCAGGCGTTCCGTAGATGGCATAGAGGTTGCCATCCTCCTCCTTATATTCCGTGATTTTCTTGTTGATGTGTTCCATCACTTCCACGGCAAAGGCGCCATCCTCCACCAGAGACTTTCCGTTGTAAAGCTCCTGCAGCTCATTCAGGGCAGTGATGCCGAAACTCGCAGTCGCCGACTTGAGCAGCGGCTTAATCTTGTCCGTGAGCTTTAGGTTTCCTCCCAGAAATCCTCCCTCACAATATGCCAGCGGATTGGTGGATGCACGCATCTCGCCCAGATAGGAGTAGGTACGGATATGTAACTGGCGAATCAGGTTCAGATAATAGTCCAGCACCTCATAAAAATCTCTGCTCTCCTTGCGCGCCTTGGCAAGAATCATGGGTAAATGCAGAGAAACCGCACCGATGTTAAAACGCCCCACAAAAACGGGCACATCGTTGTCATCAGCAGGATGCATACCGCCTCTCTCGTACCAGGGAGATAAAAACGCTCTACAGCCCATGGGAGAGACAATCTTGCCATACTGTTTATACATACTCGCCACATACCCCTTTCCGGTGAGGCTGAGCCAATCCGGGTACATGGTCTTGGCGGAGCATTGCACACCCGCCTCAAACACATCCTCCAGCTCCTTTCCAGGGCCGTGAAGATTCTCATCATACAAAAATACAATCTTGGGGAACAGAACCGGTTTCTTGTGGTCTTTCTTGCCCTGTCCCTTTCTGCGCACATTGAGCATGGTGATAGTGGCAAGTTTCGCAAACCGCCCCGTGCCGGTGCCTGCAGTCACAGTGATAAAAGGATAATCGCCTCTGCTGGATGCCACAGTGTTAAACTTGTACTCCCAGCCTTGGAAACCCTGCTCAAACTCCTTGACTACATCCGCATAACTCTCCGACTCCGCTGCGGCGTCATCGATACCCAATCTCTTATATTTTTCCAGATTGCGCTTGTAGGACTTCTCCGCATAAGGCTCCAGAATCAAATCCACGCTGGGTACAGTAAAACCGCCATACTGCTGGCTTGCAGCGCTGAGAACAATGTCGCCGATGACATCAAACGCCACGTCCAGCGTCTTGGGCTCATTGTACCAGATATTCCCCATCTCAAATCCGCCCGTGAGCACATTCTGCACGTCAAAAAGACAGCAGTTCATAGTATCTCGTCTCGCAGACATATCATGAACATAAATATATCCGTCCCGGCATGCCTGAATCTCCTCGGTAGTCAGGAAAAATTTCTGATAAAGCTCTTTATTTAACTGATTGAAAATCAGGCTTCTCTTGGTGGATACCAGCGCAGAATCCGTGTTGGCATTCTCCTTGTCTCCTATGTACATGATGGACTGGCTTTTCTTGTATACATCATCCAGCATACGCACAAAATCCTGCTTATAATTACGGTAATCGCGATAACTTTTTGCCACAACAGGTTTCACCTGCTCCAAAGCACTCTCCACGATATTATGCATAATCGGAATAGGGAGCTCGTCCACGCCCAGCTCATTCACCTTATCCACCACAAACTGACAGATGTTTCGTTCTTCCTCCTCCGTGAACCTGGTCAGTGCCCTATATGCACTTTTACCTACAGCATTGATAACCTTCTGCACATTGAAGGCTTCCTTGCTGCCGTCTTTTTTGATGACATAAACGGTTCGTTCCGGCTTATACTCGGCTCCGAAATCCACATCGACTGTGGTCGTCTGGTCAAAGTTGCTGCTCATACCGTAATCCCTCCCGAAAATTTTATACAATATATGGTGCTGTTTGATTCTGTAAAACAACATATTGTGTCGCTTATTTACAAGTATAAAAAAGTTTGATTTGAATGTCAACGCAGTCATGCTCTAAAAATCTTACAAAAAAGGTGTCTTAATTTTAGACACCTTTTCGCAATTTTATACTTGACTATGAAAGGATGCCACTTTCCTCCACTTTTGCAAGAGCCTCGCGGATTATCGGCTCCGGAAGCACCAATGCAAAACGCACATGTCCCTTTCCAAGCTCTCCAAAGCTGCTTCCCGGAGTACACAGCACGCCGGTCTTGTCCAAAAGCTCCATGACAAACTGCACATCATCTCCCGCAAATCGTTTCGGGATTTCCGCCCAGGCAAACATGGTGCCCTGACTCCTCTCAAAGTGCCAGCCCAGCCGCGTAAATCCATCGCAAAGCGCATTCCTTCTCGCCTCGTACTCCGCACATTGAGCCTTCACCATATCATCGGGTCCGGTGAGTGCCGCAATGGCACCGTACTGCACCGGAAGGAAGGTTCCGTAATCTATCTGGGAACGCAGCTTTTTAAAGTTCTGCACCACGCTCTCATTTCCCACTAAGAATCCCATTCTGGCTCCGGTATAGTTGTAGGACTTGGACAGAGAATAAAACTCCACCGCCACTTCCTTCGCACCCGCAAAAGAGAGAATGGAGCGGCCAATCCTGCCGTCGTAGATAATATCCGAATAGGCATTGTCGTGAATAATCAAAATCTCATTCTCCTTTGCCCAAGGAATCAGTCTCTCATAAAAGGAATCCGGTGCTGCCTTGCATATGGGATTCAGGGGATAGGACACAATCATCACCTTGGCTTTCTTACCATATGCCCGTGCAATCCTCTCCAAATCCGGCAGGAAATCATTCTCCGGGCGAAGTTCATAAGTGACAAGCTCCGCTCCCGCCAGCTTGGGCCCGATTGCAAAAATCGGATATCCGGGGTCCGGCACAAGCACCACATCTCCCTCGTCCACAAGGCTCAGTCCGATATGTGCAATGCCCTCCTGTGAACCGTACACACTCATAATCTCCTGCGCCGTGAGCTCTACCCCGTATCGGGTGCGATATCTTTTGATAACCGCCTCGGTCAATTCCGGTAAATCCTGTAAAGCGTACTTATAATTTTCAGGCTTGGAAGCAGCCTCACGAACTGCATCCACAATATGCTGCGCGGGCTTGAAATCAGGAGTGCCCACCGAAAAATTATAAACCTTTCTCCCCTGAGTCTCCACCTGCTGTTTCTTTTCATTTAAAACTTGGAAAATGCCCTCCTCGAAATTTTCCATTCGTCTTGATGGTGTAATCTGCATTATCTTACTTCCTCTTTTCCGTTTAATATACTTTCAAGCCAGTTCCGGTACTCTGCTCTCACCTTGTCCGGTCCCACAATCTCCGCCTCCGGTCCGATGCCTGCCAGCCACCCGAAAAACTGTCCGCTGACCGCCACCTTTGCCCGGATGCGAAAGGTTTCCTCCTCCATGGGGCGAATATCCGCCTCCTTGCCAAACCGGTCCAGCACAACGCCGACCAGCCGGTTGGGAAACCGCAGCGTCACCGTCTCCTCCGCTCCGCTGAACATTCCGAAGGTACGATTGGTATATGCGGTGATATCCGTTTTCTCAAACTGCGAAAGTCCCTCTCTTTTCGCCTCCGTTATCTCCACCTGTCCCATCTTGTCCACGCGGTAATGTTTCAAGATGCCATCACGGCTGTCATACGCCGCAAGATAATAATTTTCCTCCCGCCAAATCAGCGCCCATGGGCTGACTTCACGTCTCTCCCCTCTGGGAACCAGCTCCTTTTTCAGATTCCACTCCAGATAAATAAAGGAAATCTGCTTATCCTCCTGAATGGCTCTGTGGATATTGTCAATATTATAATAAATACTCTCATTCTCCGTCTTGATGCGCCCCGCTACATACACCTGTCTCTGGAGCTTTCCGGCATCATGCCTGCCCGCCAGTTTCTCCAGTTTCTTAATCAGCTCTCTTGATTTTCTGGGCGTAATAAAGCGCGAGGACTGCACCACATCTACCAGCAGCTTTAACTCCGCCAGCTCAAACTCCCTGCTTGCCAGATAGTAACCGCCTCCCCTGCGGTTGGACACCTGAATGATATCATAGCCAAAATCCACAAGCCGGGCGATGTCATCATAGATGGTCTTGCGTTCACAGGTGATTCCCTCCGCCCCCAGACGGCTGATGATTTCCGCCGTGGTCATAGGATGTGCCTCGTCCGTGTTCTCCTGCAGCATCTGTAAAATATATAATATTTTCAGTTTCTGCCCTTCTGATTTTGCCATTCTCCTTCTCCCAGTATCCCAAAGATTTCATGCAAATCGCTGATTTCATAATCCGGCTTATATCGCTCATAATTCTCCCTGGCACCCGGCTCTGTTTCAAAAATATTTTCCGGGCGGTACCAGCAGGTGGGAATCTGATTCAGAAATCCCCCTTTGATATCGCTGGTGAGAGAATCCCCCACAATCAACAGACGATTCTTGTCCTTCTCCCCTGATTCCTCAGCGATCACCTTCAGACAATAATCAAAAAATTCCTTCTGCGGCTTGGGCGTCCCCACCTTTTCCGAGATGAAAACCCCATCCATCAAATCATACAGTCCTGACAGTTTCAGCTTGCTTAGCTGCGTAGAAGTCACACCGTTCGTAATTACATACTGCTTTACTTTTCCCTTCAACGCTTTGCAGATATTCAAGGAATCATCAATATATTTATAGACGCTGCCAAGTCCCTCCTGATACTCTTTGCGAAAAGGCTCCACGTCCACACCTGTAATCCCATATTCCGCAAACAAATCCAGAAAACGCCCTGTGAGAAGCTGTTTCTTTGTGACCTCTCCGAGCTCCAGACGTTTCCAATAGCTGTCGTTAATCTGTCTGTAGCGCTCCAGCATATCTTCTGTGATTTCCCGTCCGATGCTGTGAAAGCATTTGGTAATCGCATATCGCTGGGAATAGATAAAATCCAGAAGTGTGCCGTCCACATCCCAGAGCACAGCAGTAAACCGATTCATATACGCATTCTCCCGTCAAAAAAAGAATCCCGCAAGCGAGATTCTTTTGTCCTTAATTCGCCGCCTGTTCCGACTCTGCCGCGACCTCAGCAGTTTCCGCCATCTCAGCCTTTGCATTGGCATTCTTTCTCAGCGTAATCCCTAAAAAGACAGCCGCTCCTCCGACAATCACAAAGACAATCAATAACAACAGATACGAAACAAAAGCATTCAAAAAACCCATTTTTGCCCCTTTCCGGCGCCAGACGCCACCCAAACCTTGTCCTTTCAGTATAAAACTTTTGTCGCAAACCGTCAAGTCTGCCACGCACCGGTTTGTAAAAAACCTTCCGCGCTCTCCATGGCGCGCCGGATAATCTCCGGTTCATAGCCCATCATTTCCAACAGCCGGATTGCGTTTCTGGTTGCCGCTTTACCCGTCAAGAGTTTATAGGGGAAAGTGATGTCCCCATTTTGGATTTCTTCCTCGAAGTGATAATTGTCATAGGAATCCTTCAGGAGCCCGGCAAGCTCAATATCATGGGTTGCAGCAAAGCAAATTGTCTGCCCGCCCGTGAGGCTCAGCAAAATCTGTGTGGAGGCTGCGATGCGCTCCACGGTATTGGTGCCGCGAAGCACCTCATCCACAAAGCAGAGAATCCGCCGTCCCCCATGCGCCGCATCCAGTATGCGCTTTAAGGACTTAATTTCCACGATGTAATAACTTTCTCCGCTCTCGATATCATCCCTGAGTGCCATGGAGGAATATATCTCAAAAAGCGGTGCGCGGTAGGAATCCGCAGTACAGGTACCGATGGTCTGTGCCATTATGGCGTTGATTGCAACCATTTTCAGGAAAGTGGATTTGCCGGATGCATTGGAACCGGTGAGCAGCACGCCCCGACAGGCGCGGATGCTGTTTTTCACCGGATGTTCCAACAGCGGATGATATCCCGCCTCAACTGCAATCGCACATCCCTCCTGCGCCCCATCACCCTTCAAATCCAAAATCTCCGGCACGCACCATCCGTTTCCGAGGGACGCCCTGAATAACCCCACAGAGATTGCCGCCTCCAGATATCCCGCCTGTGTAAGCAGCTCGTCTGCGTCCTCCAGGTGGTTTCTAAGCTGCCGTAGCATTTTGTTGAAGATAATTAAATCCACATGGAATATCATGCGCAGATAGTCCATGATGAGCTCCAGCGGATTTCCCGATGTCCTGCTGTCGCTGGCAGTAAATACCCAGAAGGAGCCTCTGCGAATCCCCTGCATTTTCCGGATGCACTCCTTCATCCCGGCAAGCTCCGCTCCACAGACCGGCATATCAATCTTGCAGATTTTTTCGCATGTTACAAGCAGTCTGACCACATAGGAAAAGCTGGTAATATAGGGCTCCATCTCGCCTTTATCCTTGAAATAGCTGACAATCTGGTATACTCCCAGTATTGCTATGCCCAGCAGGGACAGAGACAATTTAAACGGTGCCAGCACAATCAAAGGTATATACAGGGCATTTAACAAATGATGCCGAATATTAGAACGCTCCCCGAGGTCATCCAGATTTTCGATATAGTCATAAAGCGAGTATTTGCCCATGTACCCCAGCTCACTCATAAGGAACTGCACGTCTACTCTCTCATCTTCATGCTCCGAGAACCAGGTGACTATCTTCTCAAAATGAGCCAGCTCCTCCCTGCTCTGTCCCGGACTTCTCAACAGATAATACAGATATTCCTCCCCGGAAGCAGAATGGGAATAATTCATGCGGCGGAATATTTCATCCATGTTCAAATCATTCCATGTGATATCATCAATCTGCCCTGATTTTTTATGTCTCTGATAATAGCCCGGAATATGGGCACTGTTTTCGAGAGTATACTTCCTGTCAGGAAATGCTCCGAACCCATCATACAGGGATTGCAGGAAACGCTTTTTGCGTTTCCCTGCCTGTATAACCTCCCGGACGACTATCACAACCACAAAAACGGCCAATGCCGCGAGCAACACAAGATATTCCATAAACACGAATCCTTTCAACAGTGCCGAATTTTAAATCCGGCCCAACATCCCAATGAGCAAGGATAACACCCCGGCAGGCATTCGCATGCCTCCGGGGTGATTCACAACTATGCTACCAGGAAGAACTTCACAAGGAAAATTACTGAAAGCACATAAGTGAGTACAGATACATCCTTTGCCTTTCCGGTAAATACCTTGATTACGGTATAAGTAATCAAACCGATGCCGATGGCGTGTCCGATGGAACCGGAAATAGGCATTGCAATCAACATCAATGCAACCGGTACGGACTGGCAGATATCATTAAAATCAATATTTTTCAATCCGGTAATCATCAATACGCCCACATAAATCAATGCCGATGAGGTAGCTGCAGCGGGAATGATTGCGGCGATAGGTGCAATGAAGGTGCACGCAAGGAACAAAATGCCCGTGGTCAAAGCGGTCAGTCCGGTGCGTCCGCCTGCCTCTACGCCGGATGCGGACTCAATAAAGGTAGTTACCGTTGAGGTACCTGTTGCAGAACCAGCCACCGTACCGATAGCATCTGCCAAAAGCGCCTGTTTCATCTGAGGCATCTTGCCATCCTTGTCCAGCATCCCCGCACGGCTGGCAGTACCAACCAGAGTGCCGATGGTATCAAACATATCAATAATGCAGAAGGTAACCACCAGAGTAATCACAGTAAACCAGCCAATCTGGGCAAAACCGCTGAAGTTAAACTTAAACAGTGTGGTCTGAGCCATGTCAGCAAAAGGCGGAATGAAGGATGCCCCGGCAAGGCTTGCAAAAGGATTGCTGCCAAGGAAAACAGCCTCCCCTGCCCAATAGATAATGCTGGCTGCAAGCATACCGATGATTACAGCTGCCTTCACGCCCTTTTGCGCCAGAATCACAATCACAAACAGACCGACAAACATGGTTACAACCGTCAGCACCATCTCGGAATATCCGGAGCCCATATTGTTCTTGGCAATGCTGGGAGTCAACGCACCAAAGAAATCGCGCATTGCATAGAAAGCTCCTCCTGTCTCGGAATAAATTCCGCAGTTGGAGCCCAGACCGATATTCATCAGCATCAGACCGATTGACGGTGCAATTCCAAGACGAACGCCGAGAGGAATTGCCTCCACAATCTTTTCGCGCACACTCAGCAGAGAAAGCACTACAAATACCAGACCCTCGATGAGGATAATGCACAAAGCCGCCTGAAAGGATGCCAGATAAGTCATCCCGGTCAATGCGACAATGTTGGTGACAACCACAGCGAAAAAGCTGTTTAAGCCCATGCCGGGTGCCATTGCAAAAGGTTTGTTGGCTGCAAATGCCATCACAAACATACCGATTGCAGACGCGATACAGGTTGCCATGAACACACCGTTCCAAAGCTGTGTTCCTTCTGCGCCGAAGTTGGTCAGCAGATTGGGATTCAATGCGATGATATATGCCATCGTCATGAAAGTGGTGAGACCGGCTATAATCTCGGTCTTGACATTGGTACCGTTCTCCTTGAGTTTAAAAATTTTCTCTAACATTTTGTACCTCCTGAAAATTTTGGTTAAGTTTTTGGTAAACCTTTAGAGAATATGTATATGATGTCGGAATCATGCTCTGAAAGCTTACTCCGATAACATCCTCTGTAAAATCGCATTGCACTTATGATAAATGCGTTCCGGATTTTCTCCGACATAAAATTCGCCATCCTTATACAGTATCCGTCCGTTGATGATGGTCATGCGCACATTGGTCTTGCTGCCGCTGTAAACCAGATTGCCCACGATATTTTGAACCGGCTGCATATTGGGCTGATGAAGGTCTATCAGGACAAGGTCTGCATATTTTCCCTTCGCAATGGCATCTGCCCTGTTAAGGCGCATCGCTTTGGCTCCATGTACTGTCGCCATACGCAGAACCCTCTCTGCACTCAAGCTGGCGGCATCGGACTCCCGCACCTTACTCAACCCTGCCACGAGAAACATCTCCCGAAACATATCCAGACAATTATTGCTTGCCGGGCCGTCCGTTCCGATGGACACGGGAATTTTGCGCCGCTCGAACTCTGCAATGGGGGCAATCCCGCTGGCAAGTTTTAAATTGGAGGCGGGATTGGTGACGACGTGCAGCCTGCGTTTCCGAAATACATCCATGTCCTCCGGTGTCATATGTACACAGTGAAAACCGCCGCCCCCAAATTCAAACATACCGAGGGAATCCAAGAACACCGCCGGCGTCATGCCATAGCGGGCTTTACATTCCCTGACCTCCTTCTCCGTCTCAGCCAGATGAGTGTACACGGGAGCCCGAAACTGATGAGCCAGTTCAGAGACCTTGCACAAAAGCTCCTTGCTGCAGGTATATTCCGCATGAAATCCCAGTTGATAGCTGATGAGAGGGTCTGTATGATTCCATTTGACATACTCCTTCTCCACCTGTTTCGGAGAGGATACAAAATTGTTTAACCCCGGCACAAGCACGCAGCGCATTCCCATGTCCTTACACCCTTGTGCCACAGCCTCCGGATTCACGTACATATCAAAAACAGATGTGATACCGGAGGTGAGATATTCCAGCACTGCAAGCCGCGTCAGCTCATAGATATCCTCAGGGGTAAGTTTCGCCTCCATGGGAAATATCTTCTCATTCAGCCAATTTTCCAAAGGCAGGTCGTCTGCAAAAGAACGCAGGAAAGTCATGGCGGAATGTGTATGTGCATTCTTAAATCCAGGCATCAGCAGATTGCCCTCGCAGTCAATCTGCGCCTCCCACCGAATATCCGATGGCTCCTGTGCTGTCCCGCTCTCATCTCCCGCCGGAATCACACGCACAATCTTATCATTCTTAATCCATACCTCACCATCGATGATGGTACAGTCCTTTTCCATGGTGAGTATTTTAGCATTATACAGTCGAAGTTTCATATGATGGACTCACCTCCAAATCCGAAAGGCAAAAGCTCGCTCAACCGATATTCCCTGTAATCCTCCTTGTTTCTGACCACCAGCACAAGGAAATCCTCATCACAAAATTCCTTCATCACCTGTCTGCATATGCCGCAGGGATACGCATATTCTTCCGGTTCGCGCCCCTCCATTCCCCCGGCGATGGAAATTGCCCGAAACGCTCTCTTCCCCTCGCTCACCGCCTTAAAAAAAGCCGTTCTCTCAGCACAATTTGTGGCTCCGTAGGAGGCGTTCTCAATATTCCCGCCGCAAAACAAATCATCGTCTTTTGTCAGGAGTGCCGCACCTACGGTGTAATGAGAATAGGGAGCGTAAGCCAGTTGGCGTGCCTCTAAAGCAGCGCTCACCAGCAGGGATGTCTGTTCTTTTGTCAAAAGTTTTTCCAAGCCCTTCACCTCACTGTTCCTGTTTTCTCAACTCAATGCAGGCAGCATCCCTCAAAACCTTTTGACGGATTCGGTCACCAGTTTCTTGAATCTTGGTGCCGCCATATCTGCCGCCTCCTGCACTTCCTCATGATTCAGGGGTGCATCAGTCATGCCCGCCGCAAGATTACTGATGCAGGAGATGCCGCAGACTCTCATGCCGCAATGTCTGGCTGCAATGGCTTCCACCACGGTACTCATGCCGACTGCATCACACCCCAACGTCCGCATCATACGAATCTCTGCCGGAGACTCAAAGGAAGGACCCGTGAGCTGTGCATAGACGCCCTCCTGCAGAAAAATCTCATTATCTTTTGCCGCTTTTCGGATTACCTTCTGAAGCTGTGCATCATAAACTGCACTCATATCAGGAAATCTGGTCCCCAGCTCCTCTATATTGGGTCCGATTAACGGATTCGGTGCAAAGAGGGCAATATGGTCTTTAATCAGCATCAAATCCCCCGCGTGAAAAGAGGTATTCACGCCTCCCGCTGCGTTGGTCAAAAATAAAATCTCCGCCCCCAGAAACCGCATAAGACGGATAGGCAGCACCACATCCGAAACATCATATCCCTCATAGTAGTGCACCCTGCCCTTCATACAGACCACAGGGACATCCTCCACATATCCGAAAATAAACTTTCCCTCGTGTCCCGGAACCGTTGACACCGGAAATCCTTCAATATCCCCATAGGACACCTCCGCCTCCACACGAATCTGCGAGGCATAATCCCCAAGACCCGAACCCAGCACAACAGCCACTCTGGGTACAAAATCCGTTCTGGAACGCACCGCATCCACACAATGTAAAAGTTTCTCATAAATCGGATTACTCATAGGCACCTCCGTCTCGTCATTCACTCAATTTAATTACAATCATATCGCCTGCGTGTACCACGCTGTGCTCACCCGGCCAGACAGACATATCTTCTGCGAATTGTACCGCATAAGGAATATTCTTGGCAGGCACCTGTTCACAGTCATATCCGAGCGTATGAAGGAATCCGATAATTCTACGGGTACTCCAATAATACTGCGGTTCCACATCCACATCATGCTCAAAGATGGAATGTCCGATAATCTCCCCTTCGATACAAGCGTTATTCCCCTGAAAGGTTCTGCTTCCAACCACTGCCACAGGAGTGTCATCCTCACCAATCAACACTTCCAGTTTCGAGATAATCTCTCTGCCCAGCGCCTCATCCTGTGCATATCTGCAGGCATCTGTGTAATAAAGCCTCAAGGAAATCTGCATTTCCCACACTCCGCCCACCAGACAGACCAGACTCAAAACTACATATGCCGCTTTCACAGCTTTCCGCCCGGCGTTCTGTCCACTCTGCTTAGCCACACGGCACAGCATATACCAGTCAAGATAAAACAGAAATCCCGTGGCGATGGGCAAAACCAACTGCGAGCGAACTGCCGGTACACCGGCACACACCAGAGTCATCAAAAACGGAGTGGTCAGCAGAGAGAAATAATACAACAGCAGCGCACTGCCATATCTTTTCCACAACATCAGAACAAGTATAAATCCAACAATACACAGCACTCCAAAAACACCGCTGTAAAAAATACTGTTGGCTCCCGTAAGCACATCGCGCACATGCGTAGCAACAATGTACAGGCAATCCCTGAAGGATTGCTTACCCCATTTAATCTGGCTGCTCAGATAATCCGATTCTCCAAAGAACCACCGCGTCACCAGACTATTGCACAGAAAAGCTGTCAAAAACACCCCCACATACGGTGCAATCTCCCTGAGTACCGCCGATATACTCTTTCTTCCTTCCTCTTTCCTCAGCGTTTGAAGTAAAAGTATCGAAATGGTTCCGAAAATATAGAGCACAACAAATATCTGGTAGGTGGAAAAACTAACCAGCAAAATGAATACACCCGCCGCATACATCAGCGCACGCCTCTTTTGGCCTTGCGCCTCATGGACAAGCAGGAGTGCTGCGGCTGTGAGTATCATACCGATACATATTTCTGCGCTCTGCAAAGAAAAGTAGAACTGTTCCACCATCACAGGATGCGCAATCCACAAAAGAGCACATCCAGCCCATGCTGCTATGCTGTCTGCGCCGGATACCCTGTTCCACAAAATAAAAAATGCCGCAGCTGCCGCCGTCAAAAAAATCAGTGTCATAAGCCCGGCAAAGTACGGATTAAATTCAAGCGAGCCTGTAATCCATTTCAGGAATACCAGTCCCTGCCTACCGGTATTGAGCCATCCACCGTAAAAATCTCTCTGCAGATGAATCAAATCCTCGGTATCAATACCCACAATCACAGAATTTAGCTTGGAGCCGTGAATCAGGAATACCAATATTCCTGTCAGAATCAGATGAATTTTGTATTTGTCCAGATATTTACTCATAAAATATCCTCGAAATCAAAAAATATTTTTTAAATTTTGGAAAGACTTCCAATACACTTATTATATTAAATTCATGTGGAAAAAGCAATTCATTTGTTTTATCATGCCGGACATGGTATAATCATGGACATCAAGCGGATGTCTATTCCAGAACAGGAGTTATAAATATATGGCAAATAAAATTTTCACCAAACGGGAATTTCCGGTTATACTAATCTACTTTTCTCTTTATTTTGTCATTGGATTATCCCTTTTATTCAAACAGCCCCTGGGTAATCCACCCGATGAAGACAGCCGATATATGATTCCGCAATATATCGCCGAACACGGAACACTGCCCAACGGCTTTGACGAGTCCGTGCGCATTCCCGCATATGGAATTTCCTATGCTTTTCTGCCCATTCTTCCCTATATGGTTCAGGGCTACACCATGCGTCTGCTACAGCACTTTACCCAAAATGCAGATGTTCTTTTTTACTGTGCACGCATGGTGGATTTTGTCTTTGGACTGATTATGGCAGTTTTTGTACTGCTTTTAAGCAAAAAATGGTTCACCGACAGGCGGTTGCAATACCTGTTCTGTTTCCTGACCATGTTTTTACCGCAAAGTATATTTGTCCATACTTATGTAAACACGGATTCCTGCTGTATGATGTCCATCGCAATCATGATGTATGGTCTAACCTGCTGTCTGCAAAATGATTTTGCATACCCCTCCTGCATTGTCCTGTCCATCGGCATTATTCTGTGTGCACTGTCTTACTATAACGCATATGGATTTATCCTCAGCTGCATTCTGCTTTTTGCAGCACACTATCTGTCGCTGCAAAACGGCAGAGTCCGGCTCGATTGGAAACCTTTTCTACGAAAGGGTCTGTTTATCAGCGCGCTGGTACTCCTCGGCATCAGCTGGTGGTTCATACGCAGCTATCTGCTCTACGATGGAGATTTTCTCGGACTGCGAACGCTGGAACTCTCCGGAGCCCTGTATGGCAATGAAGGGATGAAACCGGACGCCAGAATCACATACAAATCCATGGGATACACAGTGAGTGGAATGCTGTTTTCTTCGGACTTTCTGGTTCTTACACTCAACAGCTTTATCTGCACTTATGGTCCTATGATAATTACCACTGCTCTCTGGATTTATCGGTTCTATAAGTTAATATTTTTCGTCGGACTTGTATGCTGTATGCTGCCCCTCTCGCTTTTCAAAGCAAAGCAAAGTGTATCGGTCACCCGGGCACTTCCGGCGCTCTCTGACCGACACGCGCTGCGTATTTTCTTTGATTTAAATATGGTATTTTGCATACTGATGCCCTGTATTTTAAGCATAATATACTCTTACAGCATGGATTATCAGCCCCAAGGGCGTTATATACTTCCCATCCTGATTCCGCTGTGTATGTTCTGTACCCGTGGAATCGAAAAGGGATTCTTATTGTTCCGTTCCGCCATCCTTCGTATATGCCGTGGAAAAACGCAAAGCGAAACCGTTTGGGAGCGGCTGTTCACGGGGCTTTGCGCGGCAATTATTTTAATTGTTGTGGTTGCAATTATTGTGACGGTGTACGGATACGCATTCCCTTGCTATTAAAAAACGCAAGCCATGCCCATTCATAATTTGGCGGAGCCAAATTACGAATGCCCTTCCTTAAATCCATGCTCATTCATAATTTGGCTCCGCCAAATTATTCATGCGGGCGCTGCGCGCCCTATAAAAAAATGAGTTCACTCTGGGCTTTGGGAGCAAGCTCCCCGCCCAGAGTGAACTCATTTTTTTGCATGGCTTTACAGGATGATGCATATCATTCCGCCGTTGGAGTCATTGACAATTTTCTGCATGGTGTCCTGAAGTTTTATCTGGCTTTCATCTCCGATGGAGGAAATTTTATTGTTAATTCCATCATTGACCAGTTGTTCCACTGTCTTACCAAAGATATTGGTGTCCCAAATGCTTTCATTCATGTCTGCCTGGTTGATGTAGCGCACCAAATCCTCCGCCTGTTGCTCGCTTCCCACAATCGGGGCAATCTCTGTCTCGATATTTGCCCTGATCATGTGGATAGAAGGGCTGATTGCCTTGATTTTGACGCCAAATTTGTTGCCGTGGCGGATTAATTCCGGTTTCTCCAACTGAATTTCTTCTTTCTCCGGCGTAACCACCCCGTACCCCTTTCCGCGAACCTGATTCACGGCATTCAGTACCTTGGCGTATTCTTTCTGCATTGCGGAAAACTCCTTCAGCTTGCCTATAAGCTGATACTCATCCCGAATTGTCTCACCTACCATCTCTGAGAGCATCTCGTAATAATATACCTCATCCACATCTAATTGTACTCTGATAACGCCGTCATCCAAACGGATGGCATCAGTTTTGCAGCGTTTTACATATTCACTCTCTATCTGCACCGGCTGCTCCAGCACATCCCGTATTCTGTCATAATCCTTCATAAGTCCCCGCACACAGTCCGTAATCTCCTGTTTCATCCGATTATCTGCAGACAGCATTTCCACCCATTTAGGCATATAAAATTCCACTGCCGCAATAGGGAACTCATATAATACATGTTCCAGAATACCATTGATGTCTTCCTTCTTCAACTGCTCACAGTTTACCGGAAGGACCGTGACATTATATTTATCCTCCAGTTCACCGGCAAGCCGTTTGGTTTCCTCAGAGTATGGTTTCTGGCTGTTCAAAAGTACCAGAAACGGCTTATGTATACGCTGCAGAGCCGTTATGGTTCTTTCCTCCGCCTCAATGTAGCTGGATCTCGGGAGCTCAGAGAAACTGCCGTCCGTCGTCACGACAATGCCGATCGTTGAATGATCATTCATCACTTTATCTGTGCCAATTTCTGCAGCCTGAGTAAATGGAATCTCCTCCTCAAACCACGGAGTTTTCACCATGCGCTCCTTATCTTCCTCCAGATGCCCTGCTGCACCTTCCACCATATACCCAACGCAGTCAATCAAGCGCACGCGCAGCTCCACATCTCCGCTCAGCCTGATTTGAGCTGCCTCATTGGGGATGAACTTAGGTTCCGTAGTGGTGATGGTCTTGCCTCCGGCGCTCTGCGGGAGTTCATCCATCGCTCTCGCCATGGCATGCTCATCCTCCATGTTGGGCAGTATCATTTCATCCATAAAACGCTTGATAAAAGTGGATTTTCCGGTGCGCACAGGTCCCAGCACACCAATGTATATCTCTCCTCCTGTTCTTTGCTGTATGTCGCGATAAAGGTCGTATGTATTCGATGCAGATTCCATAACAAAAAGCCTCCTGTCATATCCTAAAATATGATATGACAGGAGAGCCAAAATCATGCAATAAAAATATAAGCTGTTTATTGTAAATAATTTATTACATCCAAAAGGCTGTCAACAACCGTCTCCGTCAGTCCCTCCATTTCCTCATTGCAGGGCAATAAATCCGGAACCATGATAGGCCGCAGCTTACCTGCGCTGGCCGCCCTTATCCCATTATAGGAATCTTCAATTCCATAGGTTCTTTCCGGCTTTGTACTCAACTCATGGCAGGCTCTTAAAAAGATATCCGGAGCCGGTTTGCTCCTATCTACCATATCTCCGCAAATGACAGCATCAAAAAAGTCTAATATATTCGCATCCCGCAGCTGGCTGATAACCGTCTGCGTCCTTGTGGAGGACGCGAGTGCAATTTTCTTTCCTGATTTGCGCAAAAAAGTAAGCAATTCTACCACACCCTGTTTCATGGGAAGTCTCCCACCGTCATATTTTTCATGATACATAAGAGAAACTTCACCCGCATACTCCTCATAAGGGAAATCCTTGCCATAGGTTTCAAACATAATTTCCTTTGTTTTTGCAACATTTGTTCCGGCACATGCAAGACATGCCTTTTCTATATCCTTAATGCCATATTTCTTCGCAACCTCAATCCAGCAGTCCATCACCGCTCGTTCAGAGTCAAAAATAACTCCATCCATATCAAAAACTACCGCATCAAATTCCGGCTTATCAGCTCTTGAGCTCAATAATCTGCCTCCTTCATATGGTGATTGTGTACTCTGTCACAAACTGCTGCCCCGGTGCCAGTTGATTGCCCCACTCGCGCTGTGACAGATTCCCCTGAAACGAATCCCTGTCACATCTGCCGTACCAGGGCTCTATACACACAAAGGGCGCATTCTTCTTTGCGGGAGACCAAAGCCCGAACAGCGGAGCATCAAAGCTCACCGTGACATATGGTTTCCTGTCAGCATTGCACAGAGAAATCTTATGTGCCTGATGATTTTCTATCACAAGTGCATCTTCGTCAAAAAGATTGGGCGCAATATTCAGATAGCCCTGCTCAAGTGTATAGGTCTTCTGCCGTGATGAAAGCGTGCCGCCCTCTCCTATGACCGAGGAAGTCACAGTTTCGTTTGTGTCAAACAGAATACCGTAATCACTCTGTCTCTCACCCTCATTCAGCGGACACAGAAACGCCGGATGGGCACCTATGCTAAAGTACATCTCTTTGTCGCCCGAATTAACAACCTTCCATGATACAATGACATTGTTTTTTTCTAACCGGTAGCCAATCTCCAATTTAAAATCAAAGGGATATTTTGCTTTCGTCTCATCGGTTGCCGTCAATGAAAAACAAATCTCATTTTCTGTCTTGCTTACAAAAGCAAACTCCATATCTCTGGCAAAGCCATGCTGTGACATGGGATATTCCCTGCCCTCGTACAGATAGCGTCCCCCTCGCAGACTTCCCACGATGGGAAACAGCACCGGCGAAGTTCTTTTCCAATATTCCGGTTTCCCGTCCCACAGATATTCTTTGCCGTTCTCAAGATTTTTGAGTGATTTGAGCTCCGCTCCGAACGTGTCAATGCTTATGCCAAGTTTTGAATTATTGAGATGATATAATGCCATATCCGCCCTCCCCGATATATCGCTTTACTCACGATCCGCTTTTTCTTCCTCCGGTACTTTCCGCTTTGCCTCTCCCTTGAACTTCGCCACTTCTTTCGCCGCCTGCGGGATGGGAATGTTGGTTCCTGCTCCCGCCACACAGCCGCCGGGGCATGCCATGCCCTCAATCAGGCAGCCATTCATTTTGCCCGCCTTCGCCAGCAGAAGGATTTTTTTACATTCCGCCAGACTCTCCGCATGCTCCACGTGCACTTCGGTGCCGGGATAATAAGTGTTGATACATTCCTCGATTGCGGAAGCCACTCCTCCTGCCACGCCGTAGCCGCGGCCCGCCGCCGTCGCATCAGCCATGGCATCCATAGCCTCTATCTCATCCAGCAAAATTCCTTTTGCCTCAAACATTCCCACAAGCTCCTCAAAGGTGATGACAAAGTCCACATCCGAGCGCACGGTTCTGCGGCTAGCCTCCAACTTTTTCGAGGCGCAGGGTCCGATAAACACCACGGAGGCATCCGGATGCTCCTGCTTGATAATTCTCGCGGTCGCCACCATGGGAGTCAGCTCATTGCTAATCTTGTCAATCGTCTCCGGAAACAGATTTTTCGCCATCACAGACCAGGATGGACAGCAGGAAGTCAGTGCAAACGCCTGATTGCCGCTGGCAACCTCCTTTACATAATGCTCCGCCTCCGCCATACATCCCATATCAGCACCGATGGCTGTCTCATAGACATCTGCAAATCCCAGCTCCTTCAGCGCCGTCTTAAACATATCCGGCGTCACCTTGGGACCAAACTGTCCGGCAAACGCGGGAGCTACCTGGGCGATAATCTTCCGCCCCGACTGCATCGCTCTGATTAACTGGAAAATCTGAGACTTGTCCGCGATTGCCCCGAAGGGACAGCTCACCATACACATCCCGCAGGACACACACATATCATTGTCAATCACCGCTCTGCCCGCCTTGTCGGACTTGATGGCTCCGATACCGCAGGCATGCTTGCAGGGACGCTCCTTATGGCAGATGGCATCGTAGGGACACACATCTGCGCACTTGCCGCACTTGATACATTTCTCCTGGTCAATCACAGATTTGTTATTGACCATCGAGATGGCACCCTTGGGGCAGACCGCCTGACAGGGATGTGCCACACAGCCCATGCAGGAATCCGTAATCTCATATCGGTTCTCAGGGCAGGCATTACACGCAGAGGGAATCACCTGCATCAGAGGCGGTTCATAATATTTCTCATCAATATTGCTCTCCTCCAGCCCCTCCGTCAGATGTCCGGGGCGCTCACGATTCTCCGGGCGCAGACTCATGCCCATGGCGAGACGAATGCGCTCGCGGATGATGGCGCGGTCTCTGTAAACGCTCTCTCTGTACTGAGACTCCTCGTAATCCACAATCTTGTACGGCAAAGCCTCCATGTCGTCTTTCAGATTGTTGGAATGGTAGGCAAGATTTGCCACTTCCTTGAAAACTCGTCTCCGTCTCTGTCTGACAGGAGTGTCAATTCCTCTCATACTGCTCATAGTTTTCTCCCCATATTCCTCAAAATTATCAACCCCAAGTTCAGTGTCACCTTGTGTGATAGCTTTATTATATGTATTTTTCTTTTGTTTTTCAATGGAAAATCAGAAGGCACAAATATACAGCATATAATCCATTTCGCTTTTAAGCTTATGTACATATGAGCGGTTCCGGATTTCCAAAATCATTTTTCCTCTGATATTATCTCTACTGTCTGCAAATCTGGCCAATATTCATGCCAATCAATACCTTCCTTCTCCGTAATTCGTGCCATTTCACCACTAATTTCCAAATATTGAATTTCTTGCAGACCGCTATAAGTGGCTGGATTATTATAGATTGTGCTTACCCGAATGTCTGAACCGCAAATCTCCAAGCTTTGCATTTTTGTATAATTAATCACATTTTGGTCCCCTGCCGAAAAGTTACTGAGCGCCAATACCGGCATATCTCCGCCGGGAATTGGTACACAACATATTAATAATATGCTATCCTCTATATCTTCTTGCTGGATTACTTCATTAACTGCCTCAAGCATTTGAGTCAGTTGATTCTCCTGTTCCTTGTACATCAGATATTCATAGCAAATTGTTTCGTCCTCCATAATCTCTTTTCCTTGATAGTACACCTCTTTTCCACCCATTTTCTCATATATAGCACGAGATATTGCATCATCTGCTTTTTGATTACTATAATGAGCACGCCCACATCCAAAAAACACTGCCCCAAACAAACATGCTACAGTTATCCAAAACTTTTTTCTCATATATCTCTCCTTAGTATACTTTCAAAATATTGGAAAAATAGCTTAAGCTGTCCGCATATTGGTCATATCGGATATAATATATTTTTATCCCCGTACCTGTCCGTTTCCCACCACAGTATACTTATAAGAAGTCAGTTCCTTCAGCCCCATAGGTCCTCTTGCGTGGAGTTTCTGGGTGCTGATACCGATTTCGGCACCGAACCCGAACTCGAATCCATCCGTGAATCTGGTGGATGCATTCACATATACACAGGCGGCATCCACCTCATTTAAGAATTTCTCTGCAGCCTCCGCATCCTCCGTGACGATGCAGTCCGAATGTTTCGTGTTGTAATGATTGATGTGGGCGATAGCCTCGTCAACACTGTCCACCGTCTTCATGGAGATAATATAGTCCAGATATTCCCTGCCGTAATCCTCCTCCGTTGCCGGAATACAATCCGGTAAAATCTCACAAACAGCCTTGTCACCACGCATCTCCACATTTTGGGTGCGCAGCCTCTCTGCCAGTTTCGGCAAAAATTGTTCCCGGATATCCCGGTGAACCACCAGACTCTCGCAGGCATTGCAAACTCCGATTCGCTGAGTTTTGGCATTGTAGATAATCTCCACCGCCATATCCAAATCTGCCGCCCTGTCCACATAGATATGGCAGTTACCTGTGCCGGTCTCTATCACAGGAATGGTGCTGTTCTCCACCACACTTCGAATCAGCCCCGCTCCGCCCCTCGGAATCAACACGTCCACGTACTCCTTCAGCCGCATGAACGCCATCGTGACACTTCGGTCTGTATTTTCAATGAGCTGCACTGCATCCTCCGTGATACCGCAATCCTGTAACGTTTCCCGCAGCACTGACGCAATGGCGATATTGGAATGAATGGCATCACTACCGCCCTTTAAAATAACCGCATTCCCGGTCTTGAAACAAAGTCCGAAGGCATCAGCCGTCACATTGGGTCTGGACTCATAGATGATGCCAATCACCCCTAGGGGGACACGCCTTTTCTCAATATGTAAGCCGTTGGGTCTGTCGAAACTCTCCAGCACCTCCCCCACGCAGTCAGGCAATTCCGCTATCTGCAAAAGTCCCTCCGCCATGGCATCAATGCGTTTTCCGTCCAGTCGCAGTCTGTCCACCAATCCGGGGTGCATACCGCCAGCCTCCCCCGCCGCGATATCCTGCGCATTTGCCGCAAGCAGCACATCCTTCCGTTCAACGAGCAGCTCTGCCGCTCTCCTGAGCACTTGATTTTTCACCTCGGTGGAAGCCTTTTGAAGCTGATACTTGGCAGCTACCGCCCGCTGTCCCATCTGAATTAAATCTGCCATTCCCTGTTCCCTCTCTACAAAATATTCTATACGCAAATAATCTGATAGGGTCGTATGTCCTGCTCCCCACTGGGGACCTGCTCTACCATCTGGCAGGCATATCCTATGCCGATGGTACGAAGTTGTAACTCCGGTTTGTCCGCAAGGAACCTGTCATAGAATCCCTTTCCATAGCCCATACGGTTTCTCTGACTGTCAAAGGCAACCCCCGGCATCAACATCAGCGTCCTCCCTGTCCCGGACACATTGCATACATACCGCTCCGTATGCCCCACGGGTTCCCGGATTCCCTTGTAACCCTCACGGAGCTCCTTCAAATCGCGCACTCTGTAAAACTGCATCTGCTCCCCCTCCACCTTGGGAAGATAGAGGTGTTTCCCTTGTCTGAGAACTTCCATCAAAATTTCATCCGTGGAAATCTCGCTGCCGTATCCCACAAACCCCAACACACAATCCGAGAGATAAAACCACTGATGTCCCAAAATACGTTCTGTAATCAACAGTGTGCCTCTGCGTCGCTCCTGCTCCGTCAATGCCTCCCGCCTCTGCAATATCTGTCTGCGCAATGCGTTTTTGTGCGCCTGCAAATCAGGCGGGAAAATGCTCTCTGTCTCCATATCCTACCGACTCCGTTATTTATTGTTATTTTTACTTGTTTTTCGTTATTCTTTTTTTGTTTCCGTATTTCTCGCCCAGATTTTCGATTGTGCCGTCTTCCTGCTGAATATTGATATTGTCCAGCTGTGCCTTCAGATTGTTCTTTACACTGTCCACATACTCTCTGCGCAGGCGCGCCTGCTCTGCCTTCTCATCCTCAGTCAGGCCTTCCGCCTGGGATTTATGATAAAGTTCATTGATACGCCTGATGCGTTCATCCATATTCATATAGCCTATATCTCCTTATTCGTCATGCAGATGATTTACAAACCACGGCAAATCAAAGCCTTCATCCTTATGTGCCACAAACAGGGTGCCTTTATTTTCCCCTGCAAGAATTTCATGAAGCACACCGACATCCTCGCTGTTGGCAATTATCATATCAATATTGGACTTTGTGGCAATCTGTGCGGCAACCATCTTGGTATTCATTCCCCCGGTACCCACATCGCTGCCGGTGCTCCCCTTGCCCATGTGGATAAGTTCATCCGTCAGATTGTCCACCTGCTCGATGAAACGGGCATCAGGGTTCTTTCTGGGGTCGTCGGTGTAAAGCCCGTCAATATCGGACAAAAGAATCAGCAAATCCGCATCCACCAAAGCCGCCACCACCGCCGACAGTGTATCATTGTCGCCGATTTTAATCTCATAGGTTGCCACCGTATCATTCTCATTCACAATGGGAATCACGCCCATCTTCAAGAGCTCCCGAAACGTATTGTGGGCATTGTAGCGGTTGAGACTATCCACAATCGTATTTTTGGTCATCAAAATCTGTGCGGCAACCTGATTGTACTCTGCAAACAATTTCTGGTAGGTGGTCATCAGCCTCGCCTGTCCTATGGCAGAGCAAGCCTGTTTGATGGCAAGCGCCTCCGCATCTGTCCCTGCCTGAATATTTTTCAGATGCACCGCCTGTCTGCCCGCAGCGATGGCACCGGAAGTCACCAGCACCACATCCTTGCCCTGATTGCGGATATTGCACAGTTCCCGCACCAGTTTCTCCATCTTGATATAGTCCATATCCCCCGTCTCCTGATGTTGCAGAGAGGAGGAGCCAATCTTAACCACAATCCTTTTTTTGTCCCTGATAAGCTCCCTTAAATTTTTCACACTATTCCTCCTTGTTGCGTCTGCTCATAAAGACAAATCCGCCGATTCCCAACAAAAATATAAAAATCGAGATGAACTGGGATGTGGAGAAAATCCCCACCGCCCCTCTATGGTCGTTTCGCAAAAACTCCACGGCAAACCTGCCGATGCTATATAAAATAAGATACAGGAATCCCACCGTTCCCTG
Source organism: uncultured Acetatifactor sp. (assembly GCA_964617975.1). GTDB lineage: Bacteria > Bacillota > Clostridia > Lachnospirales > Lachnospiraceae > Acetatifactor. The sequence continues at coordinate 23,187 of CAZUAP010000003.1, forward strand.
TTTTCTGGGCTCTTTGGCATACCAGAACAAAATCGCGGCAATGATAAACATCCCGGCGGAAGAAATCAGCTGCGTGGGAATGAGCTTGACCTCATTGGGGGCAAACTGGGAGTTATGAAAAACAATGCCCAAAGCAGAGTCCGTCTCCCGCCCGTAGCAGCAGCCCGCCAGGAAACATCCGAGCCTGCCGAAGCCCTGTGCCACAGCCACCGACGGCAGCACAACGTCAAAATAATCCAAAAAGACCAGCTTTCTGATACGGCACCATGCACAGCCTGCCAGCACGCCTGCTATGATTCCGCCGTACACCACAAATCCGCTGGAACGCATAAGGCTGAGCGGATTCTGAATAAAACTTTTCCACTCTATAATGCAATACAACAGTTTCGCTCCCAAGAACCCCAGCACTGCACACCATAAGGTTAAATTATAGATTTCATCCGGGTTCATACCGCGTTTTCTCGCTCTGCGCTCCCCGATAAAAAGCGCCGTCAAAACGCCAATTGCAATCATCAGTCCATATCCGTGAATGGTAATTGGACCGATTGAAAAAATATCATTATACATGAACTGCTCTCCTTCATTCTTCCTTCCATGGGGCATATATCGACGCAATCTTCTCCGCCACTCTCAATCCGTCCATGGCAGCCGAGGTGATTCCCCCGGCATATCCTGCGCCCTCCCCGCAGGGATACAGCCCCCGCACCACAGACTGCAGCATCTCATCTCTTGGAATCCGGACAGGGGAGGATGTACGGCTCTCCACCCCGGAAAGGATGGCATCAGCGCGGTCAAAACCTTTGATTTGACGTCCAAAGGCTTCCATCCCCTGCACAAACGAGCGATTACATTCCGCGGGAAGAATCTGGCTCACATCCGCCCACGCACTCAATCCCTTGTGCTCAGGTGACACCCCACAGCTTGCATTATCCTCTAAAAACATACCGGTGTCAACCTCTATGGTTTTGTCCAGTTCCTTCTGCATCTTTCCCTGCTCGACACATTCCCGGAACACGCCATATCTCTGCATGGGAATCTTTCCCTCCGCCAGAGCAAATGCGCGCTCCTCCAGCTTGCGCTGAAATGCCACACCAGCCAGCGGATGCTCTGAGCCGTAATCCTGCGGTGTCACCGCCACGATGACTGCCGAATTGGCATTTTTGCCGTTTCTGCCGCTGTAACTCATACCATTCACCGCCAGACGTCCCTCCTCCGAGGAGGCATTGACTACATAACCCCCGGGACACATGCAAAAAGAATATACTCCTCTGCCGTTGTCCGTCTGTGCCGTCACCTTATAGGGTGCCGCGCCAAGCCCTTTGCCCTCCGCCGTACCATACTGGCTCTGATTGATGATTGCCTGCGGATGCTCCACGCGAAGTCCCACCGCAAAGGCCTTCGCCTCCATGGGAATCTGCTTCTCATACAGCATGGCAAAGGTATCCCGGGCACTGTGACCTGTGGCAAGAACCAACTGCCCGCATTTCAGATATTCCCCGCCGTTTACATAGACGCCGCAGACCTTACCATCCTCGATGGCAATATCCGTCACCCGGCTCTCAAAGCGCACCTCTCCCCCCTGCTCCAGAATCTTCTCCCGCATTCTTTTCACCACCCGGCACAATACGTCTGTGCCGATATGCGGTTTCGCCTCATACAGTATTTCTTCCTCGGCGCCGCAGTCCACAAATACCTGCAGCACTGCTCTGCTTCGTCCGTCCTTATCCTTGACAAGTGTATTTAATTTGCCATCTGAGAAAGTACCGGCTCCCCCTTCTCCGAACTGCACATTGGACACCACATCCAGCCTGCCCGTCCTCCAGAACTGCTCTACATCCTCCTGTCTGTCCTCCACACATCTGCCCCGCTCCAAAAGAATAGGGCGATAGCCGTGCAATGCGAGGAAATAACCGCAAAACAATCCGGCAGGTCCCGTACCCACGATGACCGGTCGGTGTTCCAAGGTGCCCGACCCGGCATCCGGGAAACAATATTGTACAGGTTCTGCCGCTGTAATCTGCGCACCCGCCGCACCGCCGGAACGCTTTCCAAGCCTCTTTAAGAGCTTTGTCTCCTGCTCCGCATAGACCTCCACGGTATAGATGTAAAAAATCTCCGGTTTCTTCCGGGCGTCAATGGACTCTCTGATAATGTCCAGCTTACTAATATACTCCGGCTGTATCTTCAATAGCTGTGCGACTTTTGTCGTCAGGAGCTCTCGAAATGCCTTCCTGCCCTTTGCCTTGGCTGTAATCACGATATCACTTTTGATTTTTAATTGATTGATTCGTATCATATATGTATTCCTGTTCTGTCCAAATCCTATTTCCGCAGGCATAAAGCCTACCTTCTTTACTCCTGCCGGGCTGCGCTGCATCCTGCAAGATATCCGCTGCACCACGCCCACTGCAGATTATATCCTCCGCATCTGCCGTCCACATCCAGAATCTCCCCTGCAAAATAAAGTCCCGGAACCAGCATCGATTCCATATCGCGTCCAACCTCCGATGTATCCACGCCTCCGGCGCATACCTGAGCGCTGTCAAAGGAATTGCTCCCCTTCACGTGAAGCCGCCAGTCCTTACACAGAGCAAACACTTTGGAAATCTTTTGTTCCTCCGCCTCCGCCACAGGCATATCCCGTTTTAACCCTGCCAGCTTAACAAACAAGAGCATCAACTTTTTGTTGAGCATTCCCGTGAAAAATTCCTCCACCGTCCGGTCTGTCTGTAGCAGCTTTCTTCCTGTGCAAAACTGTTCAAAGTCCTCCGGCGCATAGTCCGGCAGCAAATCTACCGACACCTCCACCTCGCCGTCTGCTCCCATCCCACGGAGCAGATAATTGACCTGTCGGCTCAACTGAAAGACCGGGATTCCGGAGATGCCATAGTCCGTAAGCTGCAGCTCCCCTCTCTCCGAGATATCGCTGTCCAAAATCTGAACTTTTGCATCTGTTCTCACACCCGCTACTTCCTTCAGATACCCTTCCCCGCAGCGAAGCTGTACCAATGCCGGCACCACAGGAATCATTTTGTGTCCTAATCGTTTCGCCAGAGTATATCCGCTGCCATCAGAACCCGTCTTAGGTGCCGCCTTGCTTCCGCAGGCAAGTACCACTCTGTCAAAATAAAAGGTTTTATCTCCTGCAGAAACCACAAACTTCTTGTCCTGTCCTCTGCGGATATCCTGTACCTTGCATTCCGTGACCACCTTCACCCCTGATGTTCTGAGCTCCGTCCGCAGCACATCCAACACTGCGGAAGCCTGCTCGCATACAGGATAGAGATATCCGTTTTTCTCCTTCACCATCAGTCCAAGATTTCTAAAGAAATGCAGCGTCTCCTCACTTCCAAAACGCTTTAAACAATCCGAAATCCACTCTCCTGATGCACCATTGTAACAATCTGCATCCAACTGCAGGTTGCCAAGGTTACACTTCCCGTTTCCCGTGGATAAGATTTTCTTTCCAACGCGCTCTCCGCCCTCCAACAGCGTCACATCCGCGCCTTCCCCGGCAGCAGTGACAGCCGCCATCATGCCTGCGGCGCCGCCTCCGAGGACTCCGATTTTTATCTTTTTCACACTACATTCCTCCAACTTCCGCCTATAAACCCCAAAGGCTTGTCCGGACGCTAACTGGAATAACTCTCCAGGAAATCATACAAATCGCTCTCTCCCTCCACATAGAGCATCTGTATAATTTCCAGTTGCAACTCCTCCGGCAGCGTTGCCAGCAAAATTCCGGTATCGATATAGAGTGTCTCCTTATCCTCCAGATAGACGACCACCTCATTGTCCTTAACCGCAAGATAAAAACCCTCACCGGGCTGCGTATATTGATAATTCATACGCACTACCACCCGCTCTCTGGAAAAGGACAACACCTCCAGACTCGCAAATCCCCGCTCCATCTCCGACAAAGGCGGAAAACTCTCATAATTTTCCATCGCCGCAAGAAACTGCTCCCTGTCCATCCCGATGTACTGGCTGGGCAGCCTCCATGTCGTCTCCACCACCGTCTGCTGTATCAGGTCAGTCTCCTCCAGAACATACTCTGTGTCCGCAGACAAAGTCTCCTGCTGCATGCTCACCTGGTGAACTTCCTCAACCGCATTCACATCATCCGACAGGCTTTCCGTTTCCTCTCCGGAAGGGAGAGGCTGCTGTAAATTTTCCTCCCCCGGATAAAAGAAATGGGTTGCCTGCACCCCGCACCAAAATCCGAGAATCAACATGATAGACGGATAAACAAAGAATAAGCTGATACTTTTTAAAACCTTCATCTTCCTCACCTGCACTTGGCTGTTTTGGAATAAAGTATCAGCTTTTTGTGGGAAATCTATACCAGTAATACTAATACAGTCTCAATATTCGTCCCGCAGTGCGAATCAGCTTGCCACCGGGTATATAATTCAGCTCCTGCTCTCTGAAATTGCGCATCAAAAGCAATATCAGCCAATAACATATCAGACCGACTGCCAGACAGATAGCCACGGTCATCAAATTGCCCAGATGCGGCGTGATTCCCTTGCTAATCAGGAGAATTACAAGCCCTGCAACAAAAGAAGCTCCTCCCGGCACTACAAACCATTGCAGCCAATCTATGCCGATTCGTATCTGAAGGAAAAGCAATGTCCCTGTGGCAGCTGCATACACCGCACTTGAAATCACACCGGCGGCCACCAGGGAAAGGATTCCCAAATGTCCACTGTTTAGAAACAATACCAGACTTATCACAAATACGAGATTGCATAAAGCCAATGCACCGATTACCTGAAAGTCTCCTCCCATCATCACCAGCAGTTCTGAGAAGAAAAATCCGATAAGCGCAAATAAAATTACAAAGGATCCATATCTCAGCATTTGTGCCGCCTGCTCCTGCCCTGTACTACAAAAAATTCCCGCAAGCTGCGGTGCAAGCGCTGTCATGAACACTGAAAAGAAAAATCCATAAATCACTCCCATATGAAGTCCGCCGCCAAAATGCCCTCTTGCATAACGCTGTTCTTCCTTGCGCAGACATCCCGCCACCTTGTAGCTGTATCTCAGAAGAATTGCACACCCGGGAAGGATTAAGATTCCGATGAGTGGCAGGTACCGCCCATAAAACACGCCGTAATCACTCAATCCGGACACCTCGGCAATGCTCCTGCGGAAAAACACCATTCCCAGCCAGATAGGCAGCTTTTGAAAAAACATCGTCAGAACCAGAGGGAAAAGCCCCCCATACAAAATATATACCTGACTGCCAAAGGTATCCGTGGTACGCATCCCTTCTCCACCGGTTTTTTTCTCTTTTCCGCGGCTCCCGCGGTATACCAGAAACAAAAACAAAAGTACCAGCGTCTCCGACACCAGAATGCCCAACGCAACACCCAATCCGCCATACATCGCCGTAAAATTTTCCTGCTTTAACAACGCACTGACCTTTTGACCATAACGCCCTAAAAGCTCGGCAAATATAAGAGAGAAAATCAAAATACAAATCTGCCTCATCAAATGGGAAATCACCGTGGGCAGTTCCGTTCCCTCCCCCTGAAAATATCCCAACAGGACAGAAGATAAAGCGCGCAGGCACACCACAGGCGCCAGCACACGAATCATAGCGATACAGTAATTCAGCTCAAACAGCTTTTCTCCCAAGACTCCGGCACAGGCGAACATCACCGCGCTGCCCAGAACACCTACTGCAAATTCTAATATCAGCGCATTCCTGCGAAGTTTCGAGGCATTTTTGTACTGACCTCTGGCACTGCGCCCCCTGAGCAGCTTGCCCAGCGTATCCGCAAGTCCATTGCCGGTAAATGTCCAGAACAGCATAAAACATTCCACCGAAAACGCAACATAAGCAATCCCATTATCCCCGAGAATGTTCCCCAGCACCAGCACGGTAATCATTTCCAGTATACAAGAACAAATCTCTATCTGCCGTCTCTTCATCTCTATCTGATTCATTCGTTCATCCTCGCCGATTGTTAATCTCTCGTAATTCCCAGTCCTGAAAGTATTGCCTCCTGCTTATTCTCCATGACCTTTGCCTCGTCCTCAGCCATATGGTCATAGCCGCACAAATGCAGCATACTATGCGCAACCAGAAACGCAAACTCGCGCTTTTGGCTGTGCCCGTAGCTCTCTGCCTGTTCTCTGATTCGGTCGGCGGAGAGAATAATATCCCCCAAAACTAATTCCCCTGTGTCAGGGTCAAAATAATCCGCCTCCTGTTCTTCCGATATGGAAAACTCCCCGGGAGCCTCAAAGTCAAGATTCGGGAAGGATAACACGTCCGTCTCCCTGTCAATATCCCTGTAATGTCTGTTGAACTCCCGAATCCCCGGGTTGTCCGTCACCAGCACATTGACACAGGTCTCATAAGGGCAGCCTTCCGTATCCAGCACTGCCACTGCCACATTCCGTACCACTTCCTCCGCATCAAAAGTGAAGTCATTCTCAATCCCTTCATCAAACTCAACGCAAAAAGTCATAGTAGAGCTTTTCCTCCTTAAAAATTTTTTGCATGGTATCAAATTCTCTCATGGTTATATCGCATTGTCTGAACGTACCATCCTCGTGATAACGCTCAAAAACGGTATCAATCACCCTGTCATAATCTATCTCCTTCTCCTCCCTGCCGATGAGAAGAAGGATTTCACTCACAACCGTTTCCGATGCCATAAGTACCGCCGTCTCCCTATGCTCCGCCGGCTTGGGTTGGTGAAGATATTCCTCAAGAATCAATTCCACCTCCGGCGGGAAAGAATGTGCATCCAACATTGTCTTTACTTCCTCACCCATGCCGTGATAATAACCTGCACATTTCAGCGCATCCGTATTTAATCCGAGCCGTCCCGCAATCCGCTCACAAAAGTATGCTGTATGAATACTCCTCATGTATTCACCCTTGTCTCTCTGTCTGAGCGATGTAAGCATTTCATTCTCGGTATCATTCAAATCCAGATATCTCTCCCTGTAGCGATAGATAACCTTCTCAGAGAAGAATTTCAGAATACCCAAAAGCATAATTCCCGAGACAATCAGATTTACTGCCGGCACAATGAAATACTCAAGCTCAGGTCTTGCGTTCATCACCAGCACAGTTCCTGCCGTCTCACACACCAAAAGTCCCCCGAGAGAAAGCAAAAAGGGTCCCCCCGCCCGAAAACCGTTTTTCAATCTTCCGAGTAAAACAGCCCCTAATATTCCGCTGATTAAATACATCAAAAAGACTTCTATTCCCTTGCCTGCCAGACAGACCGGCACAGCAAGCAGCACCGTTCCTCCAAGCACGCCGAGGACAAGATTGCCGAACAGCCCCAGTAGCACATAAACCGGAAGGAATGGCCATGCTGCTGCAGGCAGAAAGACACTGACTACAGCCACCGCCATCCCCAGCAGGAAACACAGCCAGAAACGTCCGGTGTGCTCTCCGTTCTCATAATCCATCTCCCCCCGAACCACGGCCATCCTGAGTGCAAATCCCACGACTCCAATGCCAAGCACAACCAACACCATATGACACAGCATATAGTCCGTTCCCTGTTTGAGTATCCCTGTATATTCCAGCAAAAAAATAGCCGCAGCCGCCAGAAACATACAGCCCGCCTCGGGAAGGAACAGGACGGCTGTTCTTTTATTTTTATTTTCTGCCATACCTCTCCCGCCCTCTGGATTTTTCTTTTGCCTCATAATCATCATATGCCTTCACAATCTTCTGTACCAGCGGATGGCGTACCACATCCTTGCTGGTAAGGTTACAAAAGGCAATCCCTTCGATTTTGTTTAATACTCTCGCCGCAATATCCAGCCCTGATTTGCTGCCTGCCGGCAAATCCTTCTGGGAGGAATCTCCTGTGATAATCACCTTGGAACCGAATCCTATACGGGTCAGAAACATCTTCATCTGAGCCGGGGTCGTATTCTGAGCCTCATCCAGAATAATATATGCGTTATCCAGCGTGCGTCCCCTCATATACGCCAGCGGAGCCACTTCAATCAAGCCCTTTTCCATGTTTTTGGCAAAGTTTTCCGCGCCCATAATCTGATAAAGCGCATCATAGAGAGGTCTCAGATAAGGGTCCACCTTGCTCTGCAAATCTCCCGGCAGAAATCCCAGTTTCTCCCCCGCTTCAATCGCCGGTCTTGTGAGGATAATCCGGCTCACCTCATCATTTTTAAACGCAGTAATCGCCATCGCCATGGCGAGATAAGTTTTTCCTGTGCCCGCCGGGCCAAGTCCAAACACAATCATATTCTTTCGGATGGCATCCACATAAGCCTTCTGCCCCAATGTCTTAGGCTTGATAGGCTTTCCGTTGATTGTGTGGCAGATGCAGTCCGCATCTATCTCGGTGATGGCTTCCTCATGCGCCTCCTTGCCCATAGTGATGGCATAGTCCACACTTTGTTCCTCTATATCATTGCCCCTGTCGGACAAAATGGTAAGCTGTTTCAGTACCCCCACAGCCTGTTTGACATTCTCCTCTGCTCCCGTAACTACCACACTTCCGTTTCTGTCCACCACCATCACCTGAAAATCCCTCTCCAGTTTCTTCAGATACGCATCCTGCATACCGAAAATTTTCTGCATATGCTCTGTGGGAATATCAACGTTCAGCGAAAATTTCTTTTCGTCCAAAGTTTCATTCTTCAACAATTTCTTCTCCCCTGTCCGTGGCAGCACGTTGTCCCGCCGCCTCCTGCACCAAAAACTCGCCATACAGAGTCCAGCCACTGTCACTTGTATCTATTCTAACATTTTTTTCAATAATTTGTACCCCTTTTTCATCCAAACTTTGTATAAATACAATTAATTTTTCTTTTAGCAGGGTTTCCGCCTCCTCAAGTGTATATTCATGCTCCACATTATAATACTCTCTATACGTGTAGGAACCGCTAAAAACAGGGATATCCAGCTTTTCAAAAAGCACCGTTCTCCTCTGCCGCATCACCGTGTCATATAATAAAAAAGGTCTCTCAATCGAAATTTTCCCTTCAAAATTTTCGCCGACACGCAAAAAAAGTTGTCTCTTTTCCCTCCCGGTATACTCCCGGTCCACATAATCAAACGGAAGTGTCTCCTGATAATTTGTCGTATGCTCCAGTACGATATCTGCATCCGCATCTGTGAAAAGATATTCTCTCAGGGTTGCATCCTCGTTGTAGACCGGCACCTTGCCGTCCACCAGCACCGTCCCTTTCTCCACCGTATCTCCAATCCGCACTAGAGGCACTCCCTTTCGCACCACCATCGAAACTATCGTTCCATCGTACTCAGCCACCAAATCCGTACCGGTTGTCTCCTCCGTTTCCTCCCCACTTTCCAGAATCGGAGCGTCATTCTCCTTGATTGAAATAATCAGCTTTGTTCCGTCAAGTTTCGCAGAAGTCCATGTGACCAGCGAAAACTGCCTGCGAATCTCCTTCTCCAGACTTCCGATATCCAACGCCTCCCTCCGCATACCCTCCCGCACATTCTGCTGTTTCAGAAAACTTTGCAGCTGGTCTGTCGTGATGCGGTAATTGCCGGTAATTTCGATATCCCACACAAACCATGTGGAGGCATACCAAAAGGCCGCCGCCAGCATAAGTCCCATCAAAAACACACGTCTTTTGCGCATGACAGGCACAAAAAAAGGTAGTCCGCATCTCTCCAGGATGACTACCCTCGTTCCGGTTTTTTTTACAATGGGCTTTAATCGGTAAAAGCTTTGCAGGCTGATACACATGACATATCCATCCGGCTTTTTTTCTATGTTCCAAAGCAATATATCTTTGTTACTGCAAAGATTCATAAAACGCTCCGGAGAAAATCCTGCAACGCGGATGCGCAGATATCCCCTGATATACTTCAGAATGTCAAGCATACCTTCCACTCCTTTTTGCGCGCTCTATAGATAGCGTACATTTGTAATGCAGCCGGTGATTTTCATATCCTCATTGGTATAATAATCAATGGAGAGCTCTGTACCCTCAAAGCAGACCTGACAGGTCTTTCCCTGAAGCAGAATGGATTGCTCGGAATATTCTAAAAGTCCTCTGTAGTTCTCAACCCATGCCTCGGTGCTGCCTGTGAGCGTCACCCTGAGTCCTCCGAGACATACATCCCGCGGGAGCTGCAGGGATTCCAAAAAACGGACTTTCTTCTGCGTCGTATTGGGAGCATTATTCGTATGAAATTTAGGAGAATCGGCTGCATTTTTCATATAAGCAATATATGAATTTTGATTGGTATCCATGACAATCATTTAGATTTTCATTGGATAATTGCCTTGATAATCCCCTTCCCCGTGCTCTCAGGCGCCCGCTCCGCAATGGTATATGCCCGGATAAAACGCTCCATGGCGGCATGGCACTTTTGCTCATCATTTGCATACATATAGGCGAGCGGCTCGCCGACATCCACCTTGTCTCCCACCTTCTTATTCAATATCAGTCCCACCGAAAGGTCAATTTCGCTCTCCTTGGTCTCTCTGCCGCCTCCCAGCATCAGGGAGCAGATTCCAACCTCATCGCAGGCGATATGCTGCACATAGCCGCCTGCAGGCGAGGGAACCTCCTTCACGATGGCAGCTGCAGGCAAAAACTCCGGATGATATACCGCGCTGCTGTCTCCCCCCTGAGCCTCCACAAACTCAGCCAGCTTTCTCAGCGCACCTCCGTCTAAGATGACCTGTTTCAGCATTTCTTCCGCCTGTAACGCACTCTCTGCCTTTCCGCCTGCTATCAACATCTGACTCCCAAGAGTCAGACATAATTTCTCAAAATCCTCCGGTCCTTCTCCCCGCAGCGTGGCAATCGCCTCCTTCACCTCCAGCGCATTGCCCACGGCACGTCCCAATGGCTGGTCCATATCCGAGATGACCGCAATCGTATGCCGCCCTGCCGCTTTGCCGATATCCACCATCTCCTGCGCCAGCGCATACGCATCCTCCTCATTTTTCATGAAGGCACCGCTGCCCGTCTTTACATCCAGCACGATGGCATCCGCCCCCGCAGCCAGTTTCTTGCTCATAATGGAACTGGCAATCAGCGAAAGATTATCTACAGTGGCAGTCACATCCCGCAGAGCGTAGAGTTTCTTGTCCGCAGGAGCCAAATCCGCCGTCTGCCCCATGATGGCAATTCCGATGCGATTGACATTGTCAATAAACTGTTTCTTTGTCAGTGCTGTAGAAAATCCCGCAAAACTCTCCAGCTTGTCGATAGTACCACCGGTATGCCCCAGCCCCCTGCCGCTCATCTTCGCCACGGGAATGCCGCAGGCTGCCACCATGGGCGTCAGCGCAAGGGAGGTCTTGTCCCCCACCCCGCCTGTGCTGTGCTTGTCAACCTTAATGCCATGAATGCCGGACAAATCCAGCATATCCCCGCTGTGTGCCATAGCCATGGTCAGCGCATGGGTCTCCGCCTTGGTCATCTTCTGAAAATAGATTGCCATCATCAACGCCGAGACCTGATAATCCGGAATATCTCCGCGAGTATAACCCTCCACAAAGAAATTGATTTCCTCCGTGGAAAGCTCCCCGCCATTTCTCTTTTTCATGATAACGTCATACATCCGCATAATCAGTTTCCTCCCAAGATTATATTGCGCCGCTTGTTTTTTTTGAGGGTGTTCCATATTGATGGACGCACGGAGTCAAAGTTTCTTCTCCACATAAAAATTATCTGCCAGCAGCAGCCAGTTTGCGCGAAACCACTGCATAATCTGCCAATATCCGCAACCTCGCAGTCCGTATTCCTCTATCAGCAAAAATTTTGCCTGCAGACTGCGCACATCCTCAAACCAAACTTCATGTTCCACACCTGTCTCACGTTCAAAATAGTGGAAATAAGGACTTTGCGCCAGTTCGTCGAACCGGATTGGCACTCCCTGCTCTATGGCAATGCGGACTGCCTCCACATTGCCTATGGTGATGGCGCTGGTCACCCCGCGTTCGTAGGGAAGGGGCCAGTCATAGCCATAGTTTGGTATCCCCAATTCAATCTTTTCAGCCGGAATTTCCGTCACTGCATACTCTACCACCCGCCGCACCTGGTTGATGGGTGCCACCGCCATGGGCGGGCCGTAGGTATACCCCCACTCATAGGTCATCAGGAGCACATGATCCGCCGCCTCCCCCAACGCCCTGTAATCCTTTCCCTGATACAGAAGTCCCTGCTGGTCCGCAGAGGTTTTGGGTGCCAGTGCCACGGAGGTGTGATAACCGTTCGCCCTCATGATATCCGCCGTCCGCTGCACAAATTCCGTAAAGGCATCCCTGTCCTGCGGCAAAATATATTCAAAATCAATATCAACTCCCCGATATCCCTTGGACTTCATGACCACAAGAAGATTTTGAATCAGATTTTCCGCATAAGCCGGATTGTTCACCACAGAGCTGATGAGGTTATTGTTGAAATTGCCATCCTCCCCAAAGGGCGTTAAAGTTAATACAGGCTGCACACCCTGCTGCAATGCGGCTGCAATCATCCACTCATCCCCCCAATACGGCGCCAGCAACTCACCATCATAGGTAAATCCATAGGAAAATATTGGAAGTTCCGAGAGATACGGCAGTGTCTGTTCCAATACCCATGGGCTGATAAACGGATAGGCATATCCGCTGACACGCACACTTCGGGAAGGATTTCTCTCACCGGATGCAATGAATAAAGCCTGCCCCACGGCAAGCTCGTATGGATAAATTAATTGATTGTCCAAAGCAATCCGGTAGACAGACACCCCGGTATTTGCCGCAATAATGTCCACATTGTCTCCCGGCTGTACCACATATATTTCCATGAAGGACTCCCATGATAAATAGGGCTTTCTACAATATATGATAAACATCATATATTGTAGATGCTGTTTATCATATTTTCTTCCTGCAGATGTCCTGCAGACAGCACTTATCGCAGTAGGGCTTCGTCCTTGCGGTACATACTGACCTTCCATGATCCACCAGCCTGTGGCAGAAGTCATTGCCCTCCTCCGGCGGAATCAGTTTCCAAAGTTCTTTTTCCACCTTGCCGGGCTCCTTGATACCATCCACCAGTCCGATGCGGTTTACCAACCGGATGCAATGCGTATCCGTGACAATCGCCGGCTTACCGAACACATCTCCCATGATAAGATTTGCACTCTTACGCCCTACACCGGGAAGTCTCAGCAGCTCCTCCATAGTATCGGGAACCTTTCCACCATATTCATCCCTCAGCATCTTCATGCAGGCACTGATATCTCTGGCCTTGCTGTTGCCAAGCCCGCAAGGACGGACAATGCGTTCTATCTCCTCCACGGGAGCCTCCGCCAGCGTTTCCACATCCGGATATTTCTCATACAGTCCTTCCACTACCACATTTACCCTGGCATCCGTGCATTGAGCCGCGAGCCGCACACTGACCAGAAGTTTCCACGCCTGGTCGTAATCCAGCGTACAGTTTGTATCCGGATATTCCGCTTTCAGACGCTCAATGACCGCGAGGGCAAGCTGCTTTTTTGTCATACTTCCAAACCTCTTTGTTCTTTCGTCTATACATATGCCTCAAATTTTTCATCCAGGGCATTTTCAAAAACAATTCCTATAATTCCCGGACCGGTATGCGCGCCGATGGCACAGCCCACCTGACCCAGCAGGATTTCCCTGACAGAAAATTCTTCCTTCAACGCATCCAGCACCGGGGAAACCATCTCCACATCCGCGCCGTAGACCACTCCCACAATCTGTCTGTCCAAGGCTGCACTTTTCTCCTTCACCATATCGAGACAATGCCGGATGGTTTTCTTCATGCCGCGAACCTTATCCACGGACTCCAAAGCACCCGCCTCATTTACCACAATGATGGGTTTGATGTCCAACACACCGCCCACCGCTGCCGTAGTTTTGCTCAGCCTGCCGCCTTTTGCCAGATAATCCAAAGTATTCACTGTCACAACGTGCTCCATATGACTGCAGAAAAACTCCGCCGCCTCAATCAACAGCTCCCCGGGCGCACCGTTTCGCTGCATGCGAAGCAGCTTGTAAACCACCAGTCCAAAGCCAAGCGATGCACATTTTGAGTCAATAATTGTAATCTTAAAATCAGGATATTCTTCCAGTATATCTTCCTTTGCCAGATTCGCCGCCTGAAAGGTTCCGGCAATCCCTGTGGAAAAACAAATATATAAGACTTCGTCTCCCCGCTCCGCAAAAGTCTTAAAATGCTCATAAAACATATACTCACTGATATGATATGTCTTGATGTCCACCTTGCCTTCCTTCTGAATCTGATAAAATTCATCCGGCTGGAGTGTCTCCCCATCAAAATAATCCACACCATCCAAAGTCACGGGTGTGGGAATCACATGTAATCCGTATTCCGCAATTATCTCCTTGGGGATATCTGATGCAGAATCCGTAATAATACAAAATGCCATTTCCCATTCTCCCTTCATTCGATTACTACAGCTCTATTATAACCATAAATAATCGGCAGGTCAATCAACAGCTTTATGAACTGCAATATATTCCAGGCATGATAATCAATCCCAGCCCCAACACCGCTTACAGATGATACTCTTTCAAGAGCTGCTCCTGATATGCCGTATCTTTCGTTGCACGCAAAAGATCCTCCGTGCGGTTATCCTCCAACAGCTTTTGCGCCAACGCATTAATCTTTGCACAGCCTTCATCGTATCCATCCTGACGGCTCATAGCCATTTCTTCCCACAACTGCATATATCTCACACCTACTTCCGCATTCTCCTGAACACTTTTTACATTCCTTTGCAATTCCAGAATTCGCTCATCCTGCACACTGCCGTCTGCATCATTAGTATGCTCAAAATAGTGCAGGAGCTGAACAAGCTCGGG
>CAZUAP010000004.1:0-37467 GCA_964617975.1 uncultured Acetatifactor sp.
TGCTGCTGGAGGAATTTGATGTCAAAAAATATGAACGCTCGCTCCGCGAGGAAGGAATTGAGATTGGACTCGCAGAGAAGCAGGACTCCATCATCCGCAATATGCTCCGCCGTGGATTTTCCGATGAAGAAATCTGCAGTCTGGTGGAATGCAGCCAGGAGACGTTGGATGAAATTCGGGACAAAAAAGAATGACAAGTATTCCAAAGGAATGTTCCATTCCTTCAGAATGACAGAAAAGAACAAGGAATATTTTCGCAGAATCCCCCGCAGTGCGGTGGATGTGCTAGACGTATTCATGAACATCAAATGCATGATGAAGAATCTCCACCTGACGGCGGAGCAGGCGATGGAGGCGTTGGAAGTCTCCAAGAATCAGTGCGCAGCTCCCTTCCGTTGCCTCCTTATTCCCATACATCAGGATTCCGGTCCTAATCCCGTCGGAAAAGGTCTCTCGTGTAAACCTTATCCTTCACATCGTCCAGCGATGAATCATAGCGGTTTGCAATGATGGCATCGCACATAGTCTTGAACTTCTCGAAATCATTGACCACTCTGCTGCCAAAGAAAGTGCTGCCATTCTCCAGCGTCGGCTCATAGACGACCACCGTTGCCCCTTTTGCCTTCACTCTTTTCATAATCCCCTGAATGCTGCTCTGGCGGAAATTATCAGAGTTGGACTTCATGGTCAACCGGTACACTCCGATGACCACATCATGCTCCCTGCTCTCATCCCATTCCGAACTGCTCTCGTAATCGTAGTAGCCCGCCATTTGAAGCACACGGTCCGCAATAAAATCCTTTCTCGTCCGGTTTGCCTCCACGATTGCCTCAATCAGATTTTCCGGCACATCCTGATAGTTTGCCAGAAGCTGTTTGGTGTCCTTGGGCAGGCAATAACCGCCATAGCCAAAGGATGGATTGTTGTAGTATGCGCCGATTCGAGGGTCCAGGCACACGCCGTCAATGATAGCCTTGGTGTCCAATCCCTTTACCTCCGCATAGGTGTCCAATTCATTGAAATAGCTGACCCTGAGCGCCAGATAAGTGTTGGCAAACAGTTTCACCGCCTCCGCCTCTGTAAATCCCATGAACAGAGTGTCTATATTCTCCTTGACTGCCCCCTCCTGCAAAAGTGCCGCAAAGGTATGCGCCGCCTCCACCAGCCTCTCATCCGTCATGTCGGTTCCCACGATGATTCGGCTGGGATAGAGATTGTCGTAGAGCGCCCGGGACTCCCGCAAAAACTCGGGGCTGAACAAAATATTTTTCGTCTGATACTTTCTGCGCACACTCTCCGTATATCCCACCGGTATGGTGGATTTGATAATCATAACGGCATGCGGATTGCACTTCAATACCAGCTCAATCACCTGCTCCACTGCGGAAGTATCAAAAAAGTTCTTCTTGCTGTCGTAGTTGGTGGGAGCGGCAATCACCACAAAATCCGCATCCTTATAGGCGGCTTCTCCATCCAAGGTTGCCGTCAGGTGCAAATCCTTTTCCGCAAGAAATTCCTCTATCTCCTTGTCCTGAATCGGGGACTGCCTCCTGTTAATCATGTCTACCTTCTCAGGAATGATGTCCACCGCTGTCACTGCGTGATTCTGGGAAAGTAAGGTTGCGATAGACAATCCCACATAACCGGTTCCCGCCACTGCAATTTTGATGTCCTGCAAATTTTGCATAATACTACCTGTCCTTTCGTAAAATATGCTCCACCACTTTCCTGCTCTTTATCAGAGCCCTGCGCAGATTCCGCATCCACAGCATATTTTCCTATCTTTAATCTCCTGTACCGAATTCATGTAGACTCTCACCTCTTACTGTGCAACTTCAGTTTTCTCAGCCTACTGCGCATCATTGCCAGCACCTTGGCAAACTCCGGTTTGAAACAATAGCAGACTGCGAAAATAAGATTGGGCACCACCACGCACACTGCCGCTCGCATCAATAATCCTTTTATCCCCAGAGGCATAGTTGCCGTTATAAGATAAGTACCCACCGATGTTCCCGTGGTTACGATGGCTGAGTAACCCATGTCCATCAGATTAGACAGGGGACTTTTTTTAAATAATGTACTAAAAAGGGTATAATTCACCCATGGTAAAGATAAGGCAAATGCTACCGCAGAGGAGAGAACAACTCCATAAATTCCTATGGTTTGAACCCCAACAAAATTCAATACCAAATTAATCACCATACTAACATAAGGTCTGTAACGATCCTCATACCAGATTCCCGCCGCATCTTTAAATAAAAAAATCGTTCTTTGAATGGACCAGATAAAAAAATAAACCACCAATGCCACCTCTATCCCTACAGGATAGGTCCGTTTTTCGCCTGCCCACAGTAGCATAAAAGGATGGTACAGGCATAACAGACATACAGTACACCATCCGGTAATCCATGCATTGATAAAACCGATTGTCTTAAATAACTCATGATTCTTCTCACGGGTTTCTGTGATGAGGCTGTTGCCCACGCTTGCCGTCATAGAAGAGAAAAACAGGATAACAAACGAATTCACTGCGTTCATAATGTAGTAATAGTTTCCATAAATCGCCGTCTCCGTGAGTCCGAGAAAAGCTGATACAACAAGCATGTCCGCCGAATGAACTACAATGGAATTTAGCTTTGTGCCCACCAGTCCGCTCAACCGCTTTTCAATCGCTTTTCTGTCCTCCGTCTCCAACCTGCCCATGCATTGCAGTTCCGGATAACACTTGTTGGTAACCCGCATATTCAATATATTTGTCAGGATAGTACCAAAAATTGGCACTATCGCATACACATAGAAATTCCGGGTCAAAACTAAAGCCGCTATCTGACCCGCCTGTATCAACACATTGACGGTCATCGTAATCTTACTGGTAATATCTGTACGCTGATGGGCTGTCAGCAAACACTGTTTATATCCTGCAAAGAAATAGCTGATTACGGAATTGAGCAGATAAATATAAAACAGAATATACACGTTGGTTCCAGCTGGTGCATCCCCCTTAATCAGATACGGGATGAACGGAAGCAACAACGTCCCCAGAACTAAAATAAACAGTCCAATCTTTCGATAGAATTTCTTATAATATGCCAAGAGAGCACAAATCTTATCCTTGTCGTTCTCCGCAATCGGCTTATACATAGAATACACAATTGCAGAGCCAAGCCCAAGCTCCGCTAGGCTCAGGAAACTGAGTACCGATGTAAAGAGACTTCCTATCCCCAGATATTTATCCCCTAGCAGATATAAAATAACCGTTCGGGAAATAAACGGCAACACGATAGAAATTGTCCTATTTGTAAACGCAAATACAATATTGCGAGACGCGTTTTTACTTCTTGAATCCGCCATCCTACCAACACTCCATCTGTTCCAAAAATCTAAAATTTCACATAATCGTACACATTCTCTTTTTGAATCTCCTGTAAAAGATTCTTAATTTCAAGAGAAATCTCTTTGTGAGAATGGCACATTTTCTGTACGGATGCCAAAACCTCCGAAACGTTCAGCTCCTCCTTCACATTGAACCGGAAGTTCGCCTGGTGAAACCTGACAAGTAGCTCACCTTTCTTTCAACCAATGTCACAAAATCATTGTTCTGAAAACAGGTTTCCTTAATCTTCCTGCAAACAGACAAATTCTCCATAGAATGATAGATGAGAAAAACCTGCTTTGCCATCTCATCCACAGTGATAAAAGTCATCGCCTGAGCGCCCTTGTTATAAAGCTGTCCGCCCGTAATTACAATATATTTTTTCATAGCCTTCACCTTGATTGACATCATTCTCTTTTTACTTCTTGAGTCTGTCCAAAATTCCATTCTTTTCCAGAAACACTTTCAGGCGCATCAGCAAAACTGCCCGATGATACCTTCCCTGCTGCAGCAGTTGAAAGACTGTCCGGCGATACCTGTCCATGCCCGGCGGTGCACTTGTCCGCCCCAACCCTGATTTTTCCAGCATTTCCTTCACTCTGGCTATTCTCTCCTTCTCCGAATAATGTACCCGTGGAGAATAGGTCAGCTCCATAGCTTTGATGACATTTGCTATATAACCGTACAGGAATTTGTCCTTTACTTTTTGGTTCTCCGGATTCCACAAAAGGACCGTTTCCTTTTGCACTGCATACAGACCGATAGCCGAATCAATATAATCAGCAGGATATTTGTACCATTCTTTCCGCAAGTCATTCAAATAATGAATATATACGATGTCCGGAATAAAGTGAACGTTTACTGCATAACACAGATACCGTGAGACAAAGGCGGTATCCTGATGTCGTCTCAGCGGCGGAAATTCAATATGGTTCTGTCGGATTAACTGCAAATCATACAGCTTATTCCATGGCGCTCCATTGATACCGCACAAGCTGTTCTGTCCAACGTAGCAGTCATAATTCTTCCGAACCTCCTGCCCTGAATGAATTTCATCCGGGTAAATTTTTTCTCTTACTAATTTACCGTCACCGCTCAGAGCTTGAAAACCTGCAATAACAAAATCGTTCTGGCCCTCATTCATAGCCGCAGCCATCGCTGAAACCGCATTCACGGGCATTCTATCATCCGCATCCGGGAAACAGACATATCTGCCCTTTGCCCTTTCAATTCCCAAATTCCGTGCCGGTCCGGCTCCCCTGTTCTCGGTGTGAAAGGTCGTGACTCTGGCATCCCTGTCCGCTAGATTCATACATTCCTGATAGCTGTCATCGGTGGAACCGTCGTCTATCAGGAGGATTTCTATCTCTTTGTAATCCTGTGCCAATAGGGACTCTACACAGGAGCCTATACTGCCGCTCATATTATAAACAGGCACAACAATGCTTACCAATTCGCCCATGAAAAATCTCCTCTCACCCGCAGTATGAGTACCATGATTTATCTGCCGTTAAATCCATAGGATTCGTGAGTCAAAATACGCCTGATGATATATCTGCCATATCGTATCACAAAAACGCCCGGGACCTTATTATCCTTCAATATCTTCAGTCCCGCCTTTATCCTATGGTAAGATACGGCAACCCTGAATCTTTCCAGAGATATCACAGCTTTCACCCGCTGTCTGTCGTCATCCTCCAGCTCATCAATTCTTTCGGCAAAGCGCTCAAGATAATATTGCGCATACCCATCCACTTCCTCAAAGGTTCTCTGTGGTCTCTCACCCTCCTGATGAATTGTCAAAAGCTCCTCATCAATATACGCAAGTTTATAATTTTCCAACGCCCGCGTCATAAACTCGATGTCCTGATTCCGCCGGAAGGATTCATCGTAGCCGTGAATTTCATCCACTACGCTTTTTCTTAAAAAAAGATTAGACCCTGAGCCCATAAACATGGTGCGCATCAGGGCATCCACATAGCACTCACCGCTTCGTTTTTCCGCGGAAACCTGATACCCGCCTCCCGCTTTCAGAACCCGATATGCTGTATAGCAGGCACCCCAGGACAAGTCCAGGTTCTCCAGACATGCAGCCTGACGCTCAATCCTTGTCTTTGCAATCTCGTCGTCGTCATCCAGAAAGGTGATATACTTGCCCTTTGCCGCCCTCCATCCGGTATTCCGGGCGGCAGAACCATTGCGGTTTTTATCATGCTGCAGATAAATAATTTGTGAATTATCCCGAAACTCCTGCATGACCCGTTCTGTCTCCAAACGGCTTTCCGTACCCGGATTGTTATCATCCACAACAAGGATTTCAATATTGGAATAAGTCTGTTTTAATACAGATTCCACACATCTTTTCAAGTATACCGGCCGACTGTATGTCGGAATAACCACCGATACCAAAGGCATCTCTGACACCACATTTCCTCCTACTGCTGCAGCTTTTCAACCGTCGCCGCCACAACCTTCTTTTTGTCAAACAATTCTTCCATACGTCTGCGTCCGGCATACCCCATGTTGTTTCTGTCTTCATAGCCCAGCTCGGCAAACATCTTCATGGCTCTGTAAAGGGCATCCACATTCCTGCATGGAACCAAATAGCCGCTCACACCGTCTTCCACTGCCTCCAGACAGCCATGGATACTGCTTGTGATAACAGGTCGCCCGCTGGAAGCGCATTCCAAATTGGTATTTGCCATACCCTCATGCCAGGAAGGCAGGACAAAGCAATGGGAAACGGCAATAAACGGTCTGACATCCTTTTGGTAGCCATGGTAATGCAGCCACCCCTCACCCTCATATTTTTTGATTACGTCCTCATAATCTTCCTCGTAATCGCCAAGTACATCCAGCGAGCAGCTTATCCCCTCCTGCCTCAGCCGTTCCATCGCGGCAAACAGCTCGTCGACTCCCTTTTCCTTCATGACTCTGCCGATAAACAAAAACCGAACCGGGGTATCTGCCTGTGGATATTCTATCGGCGGATACTCATCCAAATTCACTCCGGCTCCGTGCAAAAGACAGGTCTGCTCCTCTTTCACAATCTTTCTGTCAATAAAAATCTGACGATTTTCCTCATTCTCAAAAAAGACAACCCTTGCTTTCTGCAAGCTGACCTTGTACATTTCCGTTACAAAGCTGCGCAGAAGTCCTTTCTTTTGGAATGCCGTCCCAAGCCCTGTAATGTTTGCCGCCAGAGGAAGGCGCAAACATCTGCAGACCAGTCCCGCATAAATATTAGGTTTTATGGTATATGTGACCACTATATCCGGTTTTTCCACCTTCAAAATTTTATAATAGTTGAGTAAAAGTGCAAAATCTGTAACGGGATTCATGCCGCGACGGTCAATGGGTGTTTCAATCAATTTGATTCCAAGTTCCCTCAGCTCACGGACAAAGTTATCAAACGGAGTGAGTGCTGTCACTTCGCTGCCATCTGACTTTAACCGGCTGATTAACTCCTTGCGGAAACCGTAAAGACCACCGGAATTATTTCCTATTATCACTATCTTTCCCAGCATCACCGATACCTCTGTTACCTGTCTTTCCCACATTCCAATGCGTGCTTTGTTATTGCTCCCTTGCCGGAACCCCTATGTATGTTCCGCTTTTACAGATATCGTGAACCACAACTGCTCCGGCTCCCAGCATACAATCCCTGCATATGTTGACATTGTTGCTGACAGTGACCCCTGCGCCGACCCAGGTTCTCCCGCCTATCAAAACATTGCCTGCAACATGTGCCCCGACAGAAATATGAACAAAATCGTCAATATCACAATCATGATCCACCGACGAACAGGTGTTGACAATGCACCCGCAGCCGATGTGTGTCCCCGGATTGATTACCGCTCCTGCCATAATCACGGTTCCGCGGCCAATGACCACATCCTCGGCTATGACGGCAGCCGGATGCTGCAGAGTGACAATATTCACCCCTTCCCCTTTCAGCTTTTCCATCATCTTTTGCCGTATTGCAGCATTTCCGATTGCAACAGCAAAATCCCAGTCCTTATATTGAACTGCATCCCTGCTTGTCCCACCGATGCGGTATCCGCCGCACTCTGTGAGCTCCTCGTTATCATCCAAAAATACGATCTCTGCATATCCGTTCTGCTTTGCAATATCAGCCACAACCTTCCCGTGACCGCTCGCCCCGATTATGACAATTTTTCTGTTATTCATGTTGTACGCTCCCATTTGCAGTGCCCATAAATTCTTCCATCGTGGCTGACGTTTCCGAACTGATGCCATCTCTTTTCAGCACCGTACCCACCGTCCCAAGAAGAATTTTACAATCATTCAGAAAGGTAACATGATCCACATACTTTACATCCCAATTGAACTTTTCCTCCCAGCTGATAGCATTGCGTCCGTTGATTTGTGCCAATCCGGTAATTCCGGGACGCACCTCATGACGTCTTGCCTGGTGTGCGTTATATCTTGTGAGATACTGCACCAACAGCGGTCTCGGCCCTACCAGGCTCATATCGCCCTTTAAAATATTGACAAGCTCAGGGAGCTCGTCCAGCGATGTACTCCGCAAAATTTTCCCGAAATGCGTCAAGCGTTCCTCATCAGGAAGCAGCTTTCCATTTTCGTCCCTGCCGTCCGTCATGGTTCTGAATTTATACAATTTGAATATCTTTCCGTTTTTTCCCGGACGCTGCTGACCAAACAATACCGGTGCTCCCAGTTTCAACCGTACCAAGATTGCTACAAGTACATACAGCCACCAGAACAAAAGGATTACCAGCAATGCGCAGACGAAATCCAGCGGCCGTTTTAAAAATCTTTCATATGGACCATACGGTCTATGCTTATTTTCCATAATCAGTTTTGCTCTCCTCTATGCTTTTTCATCAATACATAGCCCTCAAACAAATCCAAATCTTCTCTGGTCGTTATTTTTATGTTCGTCTGATCTCCATATGCCTGATACAGTGTATCCCCCAGCGCGTACATCAGGCTGGTGGTATGCGGCTCAATTTTCTTAATAAGTCCTTTTTCTTCTGCCCGTCTATAGATGTCAAGAAGATAAGAAAATTGAAAACCGTATGGACATGCTATCTGAACGTAACGATCCCTGTCCACCCAGGTTCTGGATTCCCCGTCTTCATCATTGCTCCCCATGAGCTGATAACACGGAGTTGCCGTAAAGGAAGATCCTTTTTCCTTCATAACGCGAATGACATCTGTGATAATTTTATCCGAGGTAAACGGTGCAGCGCCATACTGAATCAGCAAATAATCTTCCCCACTGATTTTGTCTTTCAGGTTCTCAATACCGCTCATCACGGAATCCTGAAAAGTATCACCGCCATCCGTCACCCATCTCACTTTCGTCAGGTTATATTTTTGAATCATCTCACGCAGGTAATCCATCCAATCCTTGTGACACACAATTTCCACTGCATCAATTTCCGGATGTTTCTGAAAGATATCTGCTGTATAGGCCAGAACAGGCTTTCCTAATATTTCTACAAACTGTTTTGGACGCCCGGCTCCCACACGAGAGCCCACGCCGCCTGCCAGAATAATTGCGATTACCATTGTCCTCAACCTCTATTTCTTTTCTGATTTCTTCTCTGATTTCTTCTCTGAATTTTATTTTCTTAGCGGCAGTAGCTGTCCAATGCCCGGTCTATAAACCTGACCAGATTGCGATATGCCGGGAGGAAAAAGAAACTGTCATCATCGCCAACACTGCCTTTGTATAACCCCCAGCAAAACCAATAGAACGCCGAAATCGGCAAAAAAGCCATATAAAATCTATGTTCCTCATCCGTCAGCTCCCGGCCGACAAACGCTTTCAGATATCTTTCAATCTGTTCATCCGTCCAGTCATACCGACACAAAATACATCCAATATCATTGGCTGCATAATTCAATCCCGCATACTCCCAATCAATAAGATAAATTTCTCCATTTTCATCGTAAAGATAATTGGGCTCGTAGGTGTCATTATGGCAAAGGACCAAACCATATCCCATCCGTTTGGCATCCGCCACAACGAGGGGATATAATCTCTCTACCTTAGCGACAATGTCTCCAAATTCCTTCTCAAGATTCCCTTTTGTGGCCGATGCGATTGCCATCAGCTTCTTTCCCTCGGCTACATTGTCAAATACCTTGACTTCTGTATTGGGTTGAACAGAATGGAGCCTGCGCAGATATTCCATTGCAGTTGCCAGCTGATTGTCGTATTTTTCAAAATCGCAGTTTTTTGCCTGATGCACATAATAGGAAATCTTCCAGCCTGATAAATCCATGTTGATAACGGACTTATCAATTTCTAAATCCTTCGCTAACAGCTGCACAAACAGCTCTGCCCGACGGTCAACCAGATTACCTGCCGTACCACCCGGATGACGATACACATACTTAACACCATGGCAGTCAAACGCAAAGGACACATTTGTTAAGCCCGCATTAATTACAGCAATATTCGTCACACTGTTTGGCTCACAATGAAGCGTAGCACATATATTTGTGATAATCTCCGAATCGACATTAATGAGGAACTCTGAATCAAATTCCCGCAAATCATCTATGCTGTCAAACTCCAGAATTTCTTCTGCCGGGAACTCCCGCTTATAAAATGTCAACTGTTTGCTGTGTTTGGAATAAAATTCCTCCCAAAACATAGAAGCAACGCCGAAATCATTCATTTCTTCTTCCATCAGCCTGCGGAAAGTGTCACTGAATTTCCGATTCATGTAGGCATGTCCCACCATGGCAAGGGAGTCGCTGCCACCTACCGTCATATCCGTAATAACCTCGGCGTCCGAACACTCAACGGCAAATTCACGGAATTTGCCTGTCTGATATGCACATGCCCTATAGGAGTGATTTTCCGGGTTGTCATACAAAAAAGGATTGCACACAAAATAATGGTCCGCACAACAAATATAGGTATCTGCTAAATGTTCACGGGATACATACAAAGAATAGAGATTTCCCTTTTTGCCAAACTCATTGTTTACAATCAGTTTCACTCCGTATTTCTGTTCCAGATAGAAAAACTTTTCTTTCATATAACCCACAACGACATAGATTTCCGAAACACCGGCATCGCGAAGCTGCTCAATCTGACGTTCTATCAAAATCTGTCCCTTTACGCTAAACAGTCCCTTGGGTTTTTCATACGTGAAGGGTGCAAACCTGTTTGATTTTCCGGCAGCTAAGATAATTGCATTTTTTTTCATTATCTACTCCTAGTCTACTCTTTTTTCCTGGATCGAAACGCTGTGATATATTTACTTACTTTGGGATAGATATGCTGTTTTTCCCAGTATTCAATCTTGGGTTTCCATTCTTCCCGGAAAGAACCATTTTTCCATATTTTGTCTTTCTCATCCTTAAAATACTTCCGCGCCTGCTCAATCTCATCCCAATACGGATAAAAATACAACTCTCTCAGTGGGTACCTCACCCCCCGATCTTTATCATAACTATAATCAAACATGAGATTCGCATTCTCCTGTGGGTCTGTCCTCAGGTCATACAATTCTTCCTCACGCGTCAGCTTATTGTATATATATTTATAGTTGTCATTAATAATAGCAAGCTTACGATTGGGCTGCGCATAAAAAGCATTATCGCTGTAAACAACTTCTCTCCTCGGAATTGTCCCGTCCAGCAGAATGGTGGAAATATCAATATTGGAAACGGTCCAGTCACATATGTTTAAGTCATTGATTCTAGGCGTTATCAAGGGAATGAGTACAGATGGATTATACACATCAAACCCATATCCCAGCTTGTTCTTCTCACCATTCATATTTCCATGGTCAGCGGAAATGAATATAGAATCATCATCAAAATACTCACGTACCATTCCGATAATATGGTCAAAGGCATCCATATCCTGTCCATAGCCGATACGTCCGTTAATCACATGGGGAATGTGAAGCCACACAAACACTTTGGAATCCTCTTGTATGATTTTTTTCAGTTCCTTCCGTAACAGTGCGTAAACCTGTCTGGTCTTTTCTTCATTTGCCTGCAAAAAACCTTTGTGAGAATAATGTGCGCCAACCCCCTGTCGAACCCCCTCCAGATAATGAATGTTCGTCCTCTCACCGTAACAATAATATCGTTCTTCCATACGGAATACACTTTTCCACGCTTCATCCAGTATGATATGGCACCGCATTCCCATTTGCTCTGCGCGGTCAAACAACGTTTCCCCCGAGTAGTGGATATGAGAATAAATATAATTGCTCAGCTCACTCTCATGCGCATATTTCCCTGTAAACATACACATATTTGACATGATTGTAGAAGGAGCCGCCGTATAATATTTTGTAAAAACGGTTCCACGAGCTGCCAGCTCATCAATATTGGGAGTCTTCCAATAAGAATTACCATAGACCGGAAGATATCCTCGATTCAAGGCATCCTTTGTCACAAAAATAATCCCCTGTGCTTTCATCCTCACCACCTCATTATGCAAAGCAGCTCTTAATCATCTCTATTACGATGTCCTGCTGTTCTTTCGTCATCTTATTGTCACTGGGCAGGCACAATCCCCTGTGGAAAATATCCATGCCCACATCCAGCGGCAGCCCGTCTCTGCCCACAGCACCACCGGCAATGTAGGCGTTGGTCTTCGCCCTACCGTTTCCCTCTCTGGTGACGAACCCGTTCATGCGGTATATGGGCTGCATATGCATGGGTTTCCAAATCGGACGCCCCTCCACATTGTACTGCGCCAGCGTCTCTAAAATCTCCGTGGGACAGGACTTGCCTGGCTCCGTGACATAGAGTGCCTCCTGCTCTCCCCGAACCTGTCTGCACATGGCATCCGGATGGATGAGCAGGCAGGAGAGCCAGAAGTTCGGCTCACTGTTTTTCTCATCATAGGGATTCATGGACACAGGCAAATCCCGCAAGCCCTCCCGATATCTCTCATAGATTGCCTTTTTCTGTGCAATGTGCTCCTCCAAATGAGGGAACTGCCCTCTGACCACTCCGGCAATCACATTGCTCATGCGATAATTATATCCAAGCTCCTCATGCTGATACCAGGGGGCATTTTCTCTGGACTGGGTGGACCATTTCCGCACCTTTTCGGCAGCCTCCTTATCATCCGTGAGAAGCATACCGCCCGCAGAACCGGTGATAATCTTATTGCCATTGTAGGAGATAGCATTGTAGCTGCCGAAACGCCCTGTCTGCACTCCCTTGTAGGAGGCTCCCAGAGATTCCGCGGCATCCTCGATAATCAGCGCGCCGTGGCGTTGGCAGACCTCCCGGATTTCATCCATCTTGCAGGGTGTGCCATACAGATGGGCAAGCACCACCACCCTGACCTCAGGATACAGCTCAAAGGCTTTCTCCAAAGCCACCGGGTCCATATTCCAGGTGTCATACTCCGTGTCGATAAAAATCGGCACACCGCCCTCGTACACCACCGGATTCACCGTGGCATCGAAGGTCATGTCGGAGCAGAATACCTTCTCCCCCGGTTTCACCCCCGCAAGTTTCACCGCCAGATGCAGTGCAGCCGTCCCCGCAGACAGCGCCACGGCATATCCGCAGCCAATTTTCTCGCAAGCGAGACGCTCAACCTCATTGATGTTGGCGCCCACCGTGGACATCCAGTTGGTCTCGTATGCCTCTGTCACATATTTCAGCTCCTCGCCGTGCATGGTGGGGCTGGACAGCCAGATTTTGTCCTGAAATCTCTCAAAATGTTCCATCTTCTATCACTCTTACGCCTTTCTAAGTGCAGTTCTCCCGCACATGGCTCTTAGTTGCACTGATACGTGGGTACAATCTCCTTCACATCTTTCCGGATATCCGCCGTCTCGGATTCCGCATCCGCCTTCAGTTTCTCCAGCTGTTTCTCAAAGAGCTTCACATCAAACTCAATGGGCCGCCCGATAAAGATTCTCTTGTTGGCAGTCTGTTTCAGACCTTCCTCGTCCATGAGGAGCTCCTCATACATCTTCTCCCCGGGACGCAGACCGGTGAACTTGATTTCAATATCCTCACCCTCCTTCAAGCCCGAGAGCTTAATCAGGTTCCGCGCCAAATCCAGTATCTTCACAGGCTCTCCCATATCCAGTACAAAGATCTCTCCGCCCTTGGCATAGGCACCCGCCTGCAGCACCAGAGATACCGCCTCCGGTATGGTCATAAAATATCGGATAATATCAGGGTGTGTCACCGTCACCGGGCCGCCCTCCGCAATCTGCTTTTTGAACAGCGGAATCACACTGCCGTTGCTCCCCAGCACATTTCCGAAACGAACCGCCACAAAATTGGTCTTTGACTTCTGGTTCATCATCTGAACCACCATCTCGCAGATGCGCTTGGAAGCTCCCATGACATTGGTGGGATTCACCGCCTTGTCCGTGGAAATCAGCACAAATTTCTCCGCGCCGTACCGGTCAGCCGCCTGCGCGGTCTTGTAGGTGCCGAACACATTGTTCTTGATGGCCTCATTGGGGCTGTCCTCCATGAGAGGTACATGCTTATGCGCCGCCGCATGATATACCACATCCGGCCGGTACTGTTCAAACACGCTGTTGATACGTTTGGTGTTCCGCACGGAGGCGATGAGCACCACCATATCCAAATCGGGATATTTGCGAATCAACTCCTGCTGTATCTCATAGACACTGTTTTCGTAAATATCGATAATGACCAACTGTTTCGGCTGATGAGCCGCAATCTGCCTGCACAGCTCGCTTCCGATGGAGCCTCCGCCGCCGGTGACCAGCACTGTCTTGCCCCGCACATAATCGAGAACCTCCGCAGAGTTAATCTGAATGGGCTCGCGTCCCAGCAAATCTTCAATCTCCACTTCCTTTAGCTCCGACACTGACACGTCTCCGTTGATGAGCTGATAGACGCCCGGCAGCGCGCGCAGCTTACAGCCTGTCTCCTTGCAGATGTCCAAAATCTCCTTTCGGGTTTTGGTGCCCGCCGAAGGGATTGCAAAGATAATCTCATCTATGCCATACTGTCCCACCGCATCCACAATCCTGTCCCTGCCTCCCACGATGGGAACCCCACGCATGAGTTTGCCGTGGCAGCCGGGCTGGTCGTCAATGATACATTTCACTTGCAGATTCAGATACTGGCTTACTTCAATTTCTTTCAGGATGGCATTGGCGGCAGCCCCCGCGCCAATCAGCATCACTGCCGTCTTTTGATTTTTCCCCGTGCTCTCCCGGTACTTGGAGCGGCACATGCGCAGGATGCGGTAGCTGAAACGGATGCAGCTCACGCATCCGAACAAGAGCAGCCAGTAGAGAAAATAATAGCTTCGCGGCATCTGATGTCCAGTGATAATGCAAAAGAGCGTGTGTACCACCGCTGCACTAGTGGTGGCAAACACAATGTTAATCAGCTCCGTGGCACTGGCGTAGCGCCATACGCTGCGGTAGAGTCTCCAAAGTACAAACAAAAGAAGCGTCAGACAGATATTAAAAGGCAGTGCCCACTCATAATTCGCCAGAAAACCCGGCGTAATCGCACGAAAACTAAACTCAAAACGAATATACAATGCCGCAAAGGAGGACACGATAATCGCCATGATATCCATGAGCACCAGCGCCATTGTCCGATTGAATGGAATTCTTAAAAATTTATTGTTCTCTTTCATCACAAAGCATCCTTCTCCATATCACAAACAATAAGGTAATCGTTAGGCTTCCTGCGCCCCAGCAATACTCCAACAGCCCAAATACCGCCGGAACCAGCAGAAAGAGCAGACTGCCTGCGGTCCTCTCTGAGCCGCCCGCCGCGAACCGTTTCACAAAACCCACCACGGACCAGCCAATCAATATTATAAACAAAAGCATCGCCGGGATTCCAAAATCAACACCACACTGCAAATAGATATTATGGGCGTGTCCAATGCGTTGATTCGGGAAGATTTGAAATCCCTGTTCCGAATCCGGATGACCCCGGAAATTCAGAAGATGAAAATAGTATTTGTAAATAGATTTTCTCACCAGTACCGCATCATTTTTATCGGACGGATCCATGGCGAAACCTGCTGCCAGCATTTCATCATAAAGCTGTTGCTGCAGGGGGGTAACTTCATAATCCTCCGCCGCCTCCACGGTCGTTGTCTCATTCTCCGCATCTGCCATATCTTCGCCGCTTAGCTGAACGCTTGACTGATTCTGAAACAACGGCTTTACAATTCGTGTCACCCGTCCGCCCGCAGCACGCAAGAGCTCGTCTATATCCACAAACTTCTCGGAATCCCACTTGTCCCAGGAATGCACCTTGTCCTCACTCCACTCTCCCCAAAACCACACGGGATGATGAAACATGGGCGGAAGGTAGCGAACCGCACTGAACACCAAAGGAAAGGTAAGACACAAACACAGCACGATTATCAAGCCGTTTTGAAACAGTTTCTTAATCCAATTTTTTTGATTAGACAACAGACCAAGAAAAATCAGGGCTGTCACAATCATAACTGCCGCAGTCATCCAGCCGGTACGGCTGATGGTCAGGAACAAAAATCCCAGCACCACACCGCTCCCCAGCCAATAAAACAGCTTTATCCACCTTCCGGCGTGATTACGATACGCGCAGAAAAGTCTGGAAAGCACCGCCGCCAGCACCACCAGATAAAACAGCGCATTCATGTTGCAGTTGCTATAGACTCCCACATAGCGCACCTTGTCATAGGGGCGAAATACGAAACACCAGCCCTGCATCAGGAAAAATGCCAAAATGATACCGTCCAGCATCCCCTGAAACAAATCCTCCTGTTCCTCCCCTGTAAAATCCGTAAGATAAAAGCATCCAAACATCACAAAATAAGTAAACGGCCATAATAGCCCGCTTCTGGACACAATCATGAACAGCATCATGACCAGCCAGACAAGAGCAAAACGGCGATTCAGCTGCGGTCTGGCTTTCTCCCAAACCACCTTGGAAAACGTGAGCATAAGGACAACTCCAAAGAGGAAAACATCCATCACAACCACGATACGGTCATTCAGAAAATAGTCAAGCGGCTGACCGTACGCCAAGAAAGCTGCTCCCCCTATAACGCAAACAAGACTCCATACTAAGTACGGAATCTTATGCTTTTTCAAGTCTTTCAAACGATAATGTGAGAGGATAATCACCGCCATGACTGCCCCTGTCAAATCCCGGAAAGTATCACCCCACCCATCCAGCCCGCTGGTGGTCTTGATTCTCTGGTCAATCAGGCAGAAAATCAAAAAGCAGATGGCGTATACGATTCTCTTTTTGCTCAGGTGAATTTTTGCCGACATATCCGTCTCCTCAAAATCTGTATGTATCCAGCCCATTATAGCATTTATGCCCGCAAATAGCAAATCAAATCATTTTCCTCAGTCCTGCCGCAAATAATATTCTCCGAATCCCAGCACCACGAAAATCGTGGGCGTGCTCATGGACTGTTGAAAGCTCCACAGATTATTTGCCGCATAAGCCAGCACGCACAGCCCGCAGGCGGCGGCGAAAAGTTTTTTATCACGCGCTTTCAGCATTCTCCTGATTGCCGAAACCATCATACCGGCAAAGCACACCGCACCCAGCAGCCCGGTATTCACGAGCAGGGTAAGGAGCTCACAGTGGGCATTGGTCAGCCTCCTTTCAAAAGCCTCCTTCACTGTCGCCAGCAATGCCTCACTCCCATCCTGATAAAGGAAATCCGCCATACAGTCCGGCCCTATGCCCACCAGCTTGTGGAACACGTTTTGTTCTGCAAAGCACCGCAGCCCAACCGTCCATGTCGCCCCACGGTTGCTTCCCCATTTTAAATTAAATGTGAAGATACTCTTGTCCGACAGCTTTCCCAGGCAGCCAGGATTTCTTGTATTCAGGGCAATCATTGCCACAAATACCGCCACCGCCACGGGCAGTAAGACGCATAGCCCCTTCGCCGCAGCCTTCCATATTCCGGACATTCTCTTTCCGAAAATCCGCCCTATCACCCACAGGCAAACTGCCACAGCAAAAAATCCCACACCCCTCAGCGGATTGGCTGTGAGCGCACCTCCAATTCCGGAAACATAATTCAGGCGCAGCGGAAACAGATAGCGCAAGCCCCAGGTCATCAGGCACGCTCCGGCAAGCAGCAGCACAATCAGCCAGAATCTCTGCATTCTGTGCTCATCTCCGTCTTTTACCGAGAGTACAAACAAAACCATCAGCACGACAGCCAGCGCAAACAGTCCGCTGTCACTTCCCTGAGTGATCAATGCGGCAAATCCCAGAAATACATAGCACGACAGCAGAAGGGTATACCACCTTTTCTCTCCGTTTTCCAGCCACAGAAGCCCCACGCCCACAAACAAAACCGCAACAATATATCCGCAGTACCAGTTGATATTTCCGATGGTAGAAATGAACATCGCACGCCCTGAATTCTCCATGGCGAGCGGCCAGATATCAAAGCGGTTCAAATAACCCAGCACAAAGGTCACCGCAGACACGGGCAGGAGCAGATAAATCATCTTTCCGGATAGTATCTGATATCTTGATACGAGAAAATAAATTGACACAAATATCAGTTGGGGAATCAGCCCCATGTACCAGCCCGAGGTTCCCCAGAGGGCTGTCTCTTTGTAGGAGGAGCCAAGATACGAGAGGATAACGCTCACACCAAACAGCGCGACAAACACATCCGTGACGGACAGGTTTCCTCTGAGTTTTTCTCTGAGATTTTCCCCAAAGTGTTTCATGCCCTGCTGCCCGGTCTTTCTCCCGGCTGTCGAAACAAACAGCCCCCACAGCAGACGCACCGCCAGCACCGGCAGTATCAGCCATGCCATGCGTACACTGCAGGTGCGGAAGAAAGTAGATTTGTCCGTTCCGATATGGGTGAAACCCTGCTGGTTATAGAAGGGCAGCACCCCGAGAATCAGCACGATATAGACACCCACAAGCACTCTCAGCATCCCATCCAAAGCCAAGGATATGGACTCCGAAACACTTTCCGACTTCCTTTTCTTCCTCATAGTTCCCTCGTTTCTGCGCGTTTCTTTGCACATGAGCATCACTGCGTTTCCCTGCTCATGAACATCACTGCGTTTCCTTTGCATCCTCCAGAATCTTCTGCAGATAAATCTCCTCGTCAGAGCCCGTCTCATAGGTTCCGCTGTCCAGCACCTGTTCCGCCAGCGCACTCATACTTCTGGATACCACAGGACCATACACTACGGTTGATACGCCGTTTTTCACCAATATCAGATAGCTCCTGAAAGAAA
Organism: uncultured Acetatifactor sp.; assembly: GCA_964617975.1. Lineage (GTDB taxonomy): Bacteria > Bacillota > Clostridia > Lachnospirales > Lachnospiraceae > Acetatifactor. The sequence goes on from CAZUAP010000004.1 coordinate 18,598, forward strand.
ACTTTGTGTTATAGCGCGAGTCGGATATTCCCGTCAGTTCGTAGACAAACCGCTGTCTGCCGTCCACCGTTTCGCAAATCAAATCCTGTTTCTTGCCATTGACGGTTCCGTAGGCTATGTCCGCCACCACTCCCTTGCCGCCTTTGACCAGCGGCAGCGCCGTCACATCGGCATTGTCCGTCACCAGAGTGCCGTATTCTTTGATTTTATAGCCGTTGACTCCCGTCTGGAGCAGCGTATTTTTTAAATCGCTGTCGATTCCCGTCTTGACCCGGATGCCCGGGCTGCCGGAGACGCGAATGGAGAACCCTTCGTAGGACAGCAAATCGGTCAACTTCGGCTGGGCTGTCACAGTGTAGAAACTGTTATTGTACTCCAGCGTCCACACATACATACCGTCCGGCACACCGGCGCTGTCATAGCTGTATACTACGGCGCTTTTTGCCTTGCTGTTTTTCAGTTTCACCACATATTTGCCATCGCTTAGCTCCGGCGTATATGCCACGCCGTCCACCCACACCGTGGTATCATATCCCGACGGAATCTCCAGAGTCAGCTCCGTGGAAGGTTTCGGGTAAGGACAGGCGGATGTCGGCATATTTTTGTAGACCGGTATCTTGAACACAAAGGAATTGTCCAGAGAATCCGCGGACGCGTACAGTTTTTTGATGCTTCTGCCCTCAGTGGTGGGCGCAGAAATGTTCTGCATATACTGATGGGTGTAGAGGGAATGGCTCGCGTTAGGATTTACATTAAATTTTTCCAGATAAAGCGTGTCCTGCCCCTTCTTGATATAATTGGCGGAAATGGTATCCGCACCGCCCAGAATAGAATAATAGGCACTGTTCCAGCCCTTGGACTTGGCATATTTCAAACCATTGACGATGACTTCCGTGGTGGTCGTCCCCGAGGCACCCACATTAAAATAATTATAATATCCCTCGTAACCGGAATAAGTTCCCGAAATCAGCGCAGACTTGCCCTGTCCCTGCTCCTGATACACTCTCGCCGCCAGATGGAAGGGACTGACCTCGCGCCCCTTTTCCGCACCGATTGCCCAGAAGATATGGGCGAAGGTCATAGTGGTACCCGGTGCCTTGTCCGGACTTTTCATAAATGTATTCTGCAAAAACTTCTCCACGGCTGCCTCCGTGTGATACGTCTCGTTATATGTCAAAAGTTCAAACTGAAAGATGCCGTCCTCCGTCAGGCTGTTTCTGGGGTCCATATAATATTCCAGAATGCCTCTTGTGGCATAGAACCAGTTGCCGTCATCGTAAGCTCCATCCTTGGTATAATCCGGAAAGCTTTTATATACTAAACTCTTGCCGCCTTTGAGCTCCTCCGTGATGACGGTATCCCAGTCCAGCCCTGTGTTCATGGGCACAAATATCCACTGTGGATGCTGCTCCTTCAACGCCGTGAGCGCCGCCTGATAACTCTCTGGGAACTGGGCGATGTCCGAGGAGACGCTGCTGTATAAGCTGTAAGACGAAGTGTCCTCTCTCGTTTCCTCCTGCTCAATACCTTCCGTCCGGACAAATTCCTCCTCCCACGCCAAGAACCGCTCATCAGAACAGGCTAAGGACTGTCGCTCAATATAACCGGTGTATGTGTCCTCCCCGATGAAAATCTCCGTCTGTATCCAGAGGATACCCTCTTTTTCATTGTAAACCGCATCCCGGATATATACGGTCTGACCGCTGGAGACCGTGACCACTGCCTCCCCGGAAAGCGATGGCTCCTCCCTCACCTCATATTTATCGCAAAGATAGACCAGCGCCATAATATTGCGCTCGGCTGCCAGAGTCGAAAGCTCCGACGCCTGCGTCGAGAGCTCCGTCACCTGCGTCGAATCATCCGTACCGGCAGCATACGCTGTGGAAACGCTGTCCGGAATCATGTTCGTCATAAGCACCGCCGCAAGCAAAGCCGCCGCAAACCGTCGTGCCGTCCTTCTAAAATATTTTGATTTCATTGGTATGCCTCCATGTAGTATAATTCTAGCATAAAATTTATATCTGCGGTCTGGTACTATTTGTCAAAGCCCCTGAGTTTTCTGTGAACTCTGCGCACCCCCTTCGGTGCGATGACAAACAGTGTCATGTAGAGCTTGTTTTTGGCTGTGAGATAAGGATTTGCCATACCCTGCAGCCAGCAGCTCCGCAGCCTGCTCACGACTGAGCAATAAAACGAATTATCTTTGGACATCCGGCTGATGGGAATGTGCAGCAGATACTCCAGCCTTTGATATATTCCAAACCGCAAAGCAATCTTTTGCAAATCCTCATCCTGCCCGTCCACAAGCTCCGCCACCATGTCCGCGTTGACCACGCTGTCCTCATACACCCGTGAAAATTGTTCTCTGTCCGTCTTGCGGGAATTACTCCCCATTCGGTAAAAAACATGATACGCCTGCCCGGGCAGTGAGACGATGCTGCCAATCTCCGGCAGAAGCTGCACCAGAAAATGAAAGTCCTCGTTCAGCGTCCCCCACGGGAAACGCTGCTCCTGCAGCACGCTTTTGTGAAATAATTTCGTGCAGAAGGAGCAGTCCCCCCTGTGCATCAGCAGTTCCCTGAGGAACTCTTTGCTGCCGATAAGCTCCTCCTGCTTTGGCGGACTGCAGATGTCCGGCAGCCGATTGCCCTCCTCGTCTATCTCATCCCGTCCAATCTGTGCCACCCGCACACCGAATTTTTCATTTCTGACGATTGCATCCTGCAGACACTCATACATATCTTTATCGACATAATCGTCGCTGTCCACAAAACCGATATACTCTCCATGCGCTTTGTCCAGACCGAGATTGCGCGCCGAGGAGGAGCCTCCGTTTTCCTTGTGATAGACGCGGATGCGCTCATCCTCCGCAGCGAGCTCATCGCAAAGAGCACCGGTTCCATCCGTGGAGCCGTCATCCACCAGCACAATCTCCAGATTGTCGTAAGTCTGCTCTGCGATAGAATGAACGCAGCGCGGCAGATAATCCATGATATTATATACAGGTACAATCACACTGATTAATGGCTTATTCATACCGATTTCCTCAAGATTTTCTTTAACATATTTCTCTCGCCGATTACCTCTGCCGGGGCGCAAGGACCGCTTTGCTGCAGGACATGATTGTCACAAAATTGCAAAAGTCTTGCTGCGGCATTTTCCGCATTCCACTCGCCCTCGATAGACGCGATTGCCTCCCGCCCGATTCCCTCGCATAATCCCCTGTCCTGCAGGAGGCTCTCCACCAGTTCATTGAGCATTTTCTGATTGCCATACTGATACACATATCCATTCTCACCCTGTCGAATCAGATATGGAGCGGCACCCATCATATGGCTTGCCACCACAGCACAGCCGCTGTTCATTGCCTCGTTGACTACGGCTCCCCAGCCTTCCTTTCTGTCGCTGGTAGTCAGGTAAATGACCGACTGCTCCATGAGGTTTCGCACCTCCTCCGGTCTGCGATAACCCAGAAGTGTCACACAGTCCGCCAGTCCGTACTCCTCCATCAAGCGTTCCACCATTGCCCTCTGCTCACCGTCTCCCACAATATTCATGTGAAAAGCATAACCCTTGGACTTCAAATATCTTGCACACTGAATTGCCGCCTCCGGATGTTTCCAATCTAAGAATCTGGCTGCCCAGAGAATCGTGGCAGGACGCTTGTCCCGCATCAGCTGCTCCACATCATAATGTCTGGTCTCCGGAAAATATCCCCATTTCAGCATCTTGTGGGGATAAGCCCGCACAATGTGAAAATCCGACGGCACATAGGCACCTGCGCAGAGCAGATAGACAGGCTTGTCCCGGTACACGGTGTGGTCATGATATTTTTTCACCAGCCCCCGGGGAGAAACCGCCTTCCACTGTCCTTCCTTGTATAATCTCTCGCTGTAGCGAATCACAGGCTTTCCGCTCCGAAGCCTGTCCTGAATATAGCTCTCATCATCCACCCCGCCAAAAAGCACCATCGGACTTTCCGCAATCAGACTGCGGCAGCTTTCCGGCTCCTCGTAGGCATACTTTACATAGGGAAACTGCACATCCGGCTGCCAGCCCATGCGAACCCGCTCCTCCTCCATGGGCTCCGTCTGGATGAACACAAACGCGCCCTCCAACGCCTTATACATGGCATTGCAAAACGGAATCTGGTGATGATTGATGTAATTGGAGACAAACACAAACTGAGGTCTATCCTTCACCGCCTGCTGTATATTTTCCGGCTCCGCCTCCCGTTCTGCGATGGCTGAATATATTTCCATCAGTTTCCTGTAATTTTTCTCTTTATCATGCGTAATTTGCGCATGAGCCCTTGCATTGGCACTAAATTTTTTTGATTTTTCGGAGTCTGAAAAAATTTCTATGACGGCATCCGCAAGGTTTTGTGAGATTTTTGTGAGCTGCTGGTTTTTCGGAGATAAATCACGCTCGTTATTTTTGCAGTCATAAGAATTAAATGACGATTTAAACCCCGGATATAAAAGCCCGTCCTGCCCATTGGTAAAAATACTGCTGATTCCACCCACATCGGCACTGACACATGGTACGCCCAAAAGCATAGCCTCCCCCAGAGAATTGGGAGAATTTTCAATGGTTGAGCAGCAGACAAAGAGATTGCTGTGCAGATACCGCTGTTTCATCTGTTCTGCATCCAGCCTGCCCAAAAAGCAAATATGCCCGCTCAGGCGATTCTCTTTTATCAGGCCGCGCAGATACCGCCCATAGGCGGAAATCTTCAGACGTTTCATCAGTCCACCATCGCCGACGATGCTGTTTCCCGCCACATAAACCTTCGCATCCGGAAACCTCTTCAAAATGGCAGGCAGAGCCAGCAACATATAATGGAGTCCTTTGATGGGATAATCTCCCTGACTCAGGAAAATCGAATGCGGCTCGCACCGCTCCTCGCTCCACTGCTCGGTATAAAAGTCGGGGCGCAGGGTTTCATTCATTTCAAAATAGTGCGCCTTGGGGTTCCACTCAGCGGTGTAATGTCTGTCCCAGTCCGTTCTTCCTGTCACATTTCCGGCAAGGGAAACCGCCTCCTGCTCCAGCTCTCCCCGCAGCTCGAATTTGCGTTTCTGCTGCTGCACGCTATCCTTTTTTAACCAATCCCGCAGCGTAACTGAACGGATTACCTTGTCCGGCAGGCTTGCATAATAGGTGTTGGCATATACCTTGCACAAGCCCTGAATCCCCACCAGAATCCGGTTTTTCTCGGGGAAAGCCCTGCACATGGCGAGGGTGTGCGGATACTCCGTCCCAAAGCAGTGCACCACATCCGGTCGAAAATCTCTCGTGATATAATGCATCTGCAGCTCAAGTCTCTCATCATAGAGATGCGGATTGACTGCATCCTCCGAAAACGCATACCAACTGAGGCTCCCTCCCATGGCAGTCGCCGTCCCTCTATAAATGCGGATACCGTCATAGACCACTCGAGCAGTCTCCTCCGGCAGATTTGCAGGCGCAGGGAAAGCCACTGCAAGCTCAATCCGGTTCTCGCCCTGCCTCTCCAACACCGCAGACGCCAGTCCGGAAAGCCAGCCCTCCTTGTTACTCGCCTCAATATGCAAATTTTTCGCAATCATGGGAAACATGATATTACACAACCACAATACCCGCATTTCATTCTCCTACCTGAAATATAAAATAACATATGCCACTTAATTTGTAACTTAATTCGTGATATAATCGCCGTAAAAACGTGTCAGTCAAAAATCCAGTTCAAATAAGGCAGCAGCCTGATGTCCGTGGCATACATCCCCTTGAGCATAAACACAAAATACAGGGTGAACGCTCCAACCACACCCGCGTAACAGAGTTTCCGAAACCAACCCTGCCGCATATCACGCAGCAGCGAGGGAATCAGAAAAATCTGGGAAATAATCATATAATATCCCACCCGGGACACCTCCGGGATGAAAGCCCCACAGGGATATACTACAAGCCCTGCCACATTTAAGAAAAAGTAAAATCGGTTGCGCTCGTTCCCAGTGCCATATTTGGCATCACTTTCCGCGTTGCCTTCCACATCACCCTGCACTTCGGTCGTTAAACCCGTCTGATAACAGAGTACGCAGAGCACCAGCGTTCCGACACATTTTGCAATGTTTATCCACGAGATACTTCCCGTGTCGAAATCTGAGTTCCGGTAGTAGGGATAAAAATAAAATACTATCTCCCGGTAAAATTTCTGACAGCAAATCAGGCTTGCCACCAACGCCCCTCCCAGAATATAATGCCATTTTTTCAATCTTACCTTCGCCAGCCCATGGGCAGCCAGATACACCGGAATCACCAGCAGAATCGACTTGTGGAAAATACAGCCGAACAAAATCCAGAACAGGAATTTACCATACTCTCCCCGCAGGACATACTGCATGGCATAAAGCGCAATGGCAAGCGCCAGATAATACCGCACCGTATTCAGGCTGTTGAAATAATATCCGCCGGTCATAAGCAAAAACAGGGAAAAGGCATAATCTACAGCCTGTCCGTGCATTGCCCGGATAAAAAACCATACTGTCAGCAGCGAGAAGAGCGCAAAAATCGGCAGATAATTGTCATATCCAAAGAGCTCCTGCATCCACTTTACAATGAGATTAAATCCAAACTCTGATGAAACGTGCCTCTCCTGGGCAATCAGGCGGAAATTGAACCTGTATACCCAGTAGTCATTTCCCACCGCAATGCGGCAGGCGGAAACCCCTGCAAGCAGGCAGAATATTGCCGTCTCCGCCACATAACTTCTGGCGTAAGCCCGGCTGCCGCAGGGCACACACCGGAAACTCTGTACGAACATTGCCAGAAAGACCGTCACCACCGTCAATCCCACATAGACAAGCGCACTACTCTCCATCCGGTACCTCCTCCGAAATACTGCGTCCTTCCCGGATGCCCTCCCACATCCAGCGAAATGCCTGTCCCACGCTGTTTTCCCCGCACAGATTCCGCCTGTGTGCCAGCAGGAAACGTAGCGCGAACGGCAGCGCCATAGCACCGTACAAAAAATGATACAGCACTCCTCTGTCATGAAAAAATTTCTCATTGTATCCCGCAAACCAGCTGGACTCTCCTGCCGTCTCCCGCCCGATTGTAATCGGTGCAGTGTAAACCCGATAGCCCTTGTCCATAAACTCCTTCAAGAACAGGCTGTCCTCCCCATTGCTGAACCGTGCTCCGCCTCCAAAAAGTAGTGAAAACCGCACCCCGGATTCCAACAAACTGTTTCTTCTCACCGCAAAGCTCACCGCCCCATACCGACCGCAGTTATACCAATGAACCCGCCTGCGCTCCGTGATATAATAGGTGCGCCGGGATTCCTCTACCTCGATGTTGAAAAGAATCATATCCGCCTGCGGATTGGCGGCAAACTCTTTTTCTATCGCCTGTTCATAGCCTGCCTCATACACGATATCCTCATCAGAAAAAAGGCAGATGTCTCCATCCGCCCTCTGTATTGCCTCGTTGCGGCTCCTGCCGATGCCCCGCTCCGCAAAAGAATAAAAACGCACCCTGTGTCCCCTGCAAGCCATTTCCGCATAATCCGTACAATCACATTGATTGATAATCACCGCGTCGGAGTCCAGCCGCATCTGCTCTGCCAACTCTGTCATTTCCCGGTGCATCACGGAAGCCAAAACCTCTACGCTCATACAACATCTCCATCTTCCCTGTGGGTTCCTATTCTACCTGTCACATAATAGCTGCGAATCAACGTCTCGTCCGCATTCCACAAAAGTGCCGCCGTCACAGGCACATCCTGCGTGTCAAAAAATTCCAGCACATACTCCAGCGGTTTACCCGCATGCAGTCCCGCCTCCACCACCAGGAGCACCCCTTTTGCCTGACGCAGGACCTGCGCTGTCTCAGGGCTCAATATCGGCGCTGGTACCGGAATCCACTCCATCTCCGGCCGGATTTTCTTCAGAGCATCCGTCACCGCCCGGATATCTGTCTGCCTCTCCACGGGACATACCGCAACCTTATGCAGTCCGTCATCCCCTCTGACATTCCCGGAGCTGTCCGCGATTTCTCGTCCGCCCGAGAACAGATAGTCAATATTTTCGTTTATTTCAGGGCTCTGTATCGTTCCCAGAGCCTTCAATCCATATCGCCTGCGCAATGTGGCAGGCAGCCAGATGCTATCTGCTCCAATCTCCCGTATAAGCAGGAATACCGTCACAAAAAAGAACGAGAGAAGCGCACTGAGCATCACCGCACGAAACGGACGCACATCCTCACGGACCCGCTGTACCTCACTGACGTCCAGCACCCGGATGGACGCCACCTCCGGCAGACTCTCCGCAAAAGAACCTGTCAGCACTTCCTGCACCGCCTGACAGAGGGTTTCCGTCTTGGACTCCTTCAACATACTCACTGTGAATGAGGGTACCTGAATATCGGAGGCGACCGCCGCCGACAAAACCTCGTCAACGCCTTCGGAAGTCTCCAGCCAACTGTCAAGGTCCACGTCCATAGCCGCAAAGGGCTCTGTCTGGGCAATCATACCCCAAAACTCCTGCGACTGCACATAAGTATTCCATGTCATCTCATTGATATAATAATCCCCCGACTGCATCGGCGGAGTGGTATATTCCATTTTGCAGGTGATGGTCATCTCGTACCTTGCCGGCTCGCCGCATAGTACGTTTTTCACATAATACCCGCCGCCAAAAATCAATGTCCCAATCAGCGTAAACAGCACAATCCAGCCGATATTGCGCACCAGACGCAGCACTGTCAGCCGCAGGTCAAAGGGCTCTGATGAATAGCTGCCTTCCCACATAATTTTGTCCTCTTTATTCCTGTTCTGTGTCTGTATCCATTTCCGGTGCCTCCATATAGCTGTGGTCATTTTTGAAAGCAGTCACCTGTTCACTCTCCACGCCTTCCGTGCTGTCCGGCCAGAACAGTACCTTGAGCGTCAGCAGCATCAGTTTCAAATCCAGCCACACAGAATAATGCTCAATATAAATTAAATCAAGTTTTAACTTATCGTAGGGTGAGGTATTGTACTTCCCGTAGACCTGTGCAAATCCTGCCAGTCCCGCTTTCACCTTCGTGCGGTATACAAATTCCGGCATGACCTCCACATATTGTTGGATAATCTCCGGGCGCTCAGGCCGGGGTCCGATAAAGGACATATCCCCCTTTAGGATATTGATGAGCTGGGGCAACTCATCAATCCGACACTTGCGGATAAATTTACCGATGGGTGTGATACGACCGTCATTTTTGCACGCCAGCCTTGCCACTCCATCCTTCTCCGCATCCGTGCGCATACTGCGGAATTTCATAATATAGAACTCTTTCTGGTTTCTGGTACAGCGAACCTGCTTGTACAGCACCGGACCGCCGTCATAGAGCTTGATGGCGATAGCAGTGAGCAGCATGATTGGCGACGTCACCACCAGAAGAATCAGGGAACAGACAATGTCGATACTGCGCTTGATAAAACGCTGCTCCATGCTGAGACTGTACTCTCTGGTCAGCAGCATCGGTGAATCAAAAATGTGAAGTTCCTCCGCTCCGGATAAAATAACATCTGTGATTTTAGGCATGATATAGATACGGATGTCTCTGGCATAGCAAAACTTAAGGAGCTGATTCCGCTCTGCGGTAGCTACATCCCATACTACCACAGCGTTGCACTCACCCTTTTCATAGCTGCGCAGGATTTCCTGACAGGCACGCTCCAGCCCTTCCCGGATGCACATGGTCTTTTCTATGCTATATTTATCCTTGCGGCTCTCAAATTTGTTATAGATATCCTCAATCGGTCTCTCGCCGTGTATCAAAAGCAGCTTTCTTGGTGGAAAGATGCTGCGGTAAATCCGATTGGCTATATTCGTGTAAATCGTCACAACGACAGCCTGTTCCACAAGCATCATGACAAATACTTTTGGCACAAAAGGCTGATGTGCCATGATAGACAGCTGCAAATAGATGAAAATTAACGCCAGCACTGTGGCAAAAAGCTGTGAAAAAATCAGCTCCACATTTTTCAGATATCCCAGGCGCATACCTCCGTACATGGCGGAGAGGAACAAAAGCATCAAGCCGTAAAAGGCAATCTCCACAATATGTCCCTTGTAGCCGAAATTGCGCAGTGCCTCAACCACGCTGTACTGAAAATGCACCAGCCAGTGATAGGCAAAGATTCCGATTTCCAGCGCCAGACATATCATGGACAGCACAAGATTGATAAGGCGTTTGAAAGCCTCCATACGCCTCAATTTATGTTCATTCGTATTTGCACTCAAGTCATTTCCTCCAAAGCAAGCAAAAAATATGCAGGTAGATTGCTATTACGGGCATAGCCTCGAAAAACCTTTGTTTTTCTTCTGCGCTCATTATATCATATTTTTCCCGTTCGGTATATAAAAAAACCATTTCTTAAGGCAATTTAAGAGTAATTATAAGCACACTTTCTTATATTCTGCGCGCCACCGCTCTCACAGACCAGAAACAGAAATTCCAGACGCTTGTCAGCAGGCTCAACCTCTCCACCCTGCGGTACAGATTCCAGATGCGGCGCACTGCCTCCAGCTTGTTGGATGAGAGGCTTTTGCCGCACCGGCGGTATCTCACAAGATTCTCATCCAATCCATAGGCGGTATATCCGTTTCGCAGCACCTTCCACCACAGCGCGGTATCCTCGCTTTTCACATCCGGCATTTCCAGCAACTCCTTGGAGATTCCTCTGGTGTCGAACATCACCGTGGTGGTGAAAATCGTGGTGTTTTTCAACGCCTCCCTATAGTTCAGCGTCGCAGGCACGCGCACCACCTTGCCCGTGCCGACACCCTTTTCATCCGCAAATTCATATCCGGTGAAAGCAAAAATCGCCTGTCGCTCTGTCATGAACGCAAGCTCATGCTCCAGCTTTTCCGGCATCCACAAATCATCCGAATCCAAATAGGCAATATAACGGCCCCTCGCCTCCGCCAGCCCCACATTGCGGGCTTTCGCCGCTCCGATATTAGTTGTCAGTACAATCATCCGGATTCTCTCATCGCCGGTTTGTCTCATATAATCCTGAATAATCTTCGGCGTGTCATCCGTGCTTCCATCTTCCACCAACAGCAGCTCCCACTCCGTATATGTCTGACGCCGCACACACTCCATGGTCTCCACAATATATTTTTCCACATTATAGACTGGCACAATAATGCTCACAAGCCCATCCCGTCCTGTCACAGTGTCCATATGCTCACCTCGTACTCAACAGATAATAGCCGTCCAGCTTTGTAAAGTTCATATTTTTCGCCGTCTCGCCATCCACAGCGGTTTCCGGCAAAAGTATACAGTCCGCCCCCAGAGCTGCTGCCTCACGCACACATTCCTCCGTGCTTTTCTCCACAAGCGTGCCGTCCTCCCGGGGCAAGTCCTCCATCCAAAGGTACAGCTCACATATCTCCTCCGGATAAGTGTCATAGCTGAAGGCATTCAGCGCCTCATCCCACATATTTCTCCCGTAGAGGAGTCGAATCGTGCCGTATTCCGCGCGGACATACTCCAGAATTTCCTTCGGTGCCCACAGGCAGAAATCATCTCCGCAAACTGCCTGCACCTCGTCCAGAACAGCCTCCGCGCTCGCTCTTTCCTGTTGTACACTGGCGGCATCCACGCTGCCCTCTCCCAGGCTGCCGCCCAGCACCAGCACTCCTGCCAGAAGTGCCGCCAAAGCCACGTTATGCAGCATACCTTTCCAGCCACATCCGCATTTCCACTGCTCCGTCAGCAGCACCGTACCGCCCAGAGCCGTCACCGCAGTCAGCGGCACAATGCTCCAAATCCACTGATAATCATAAAACCTCGTCTGATACAGCATGAGCACCATCGCCGTGACAGGGACAACACACAGCATCGCCGCCCCGGAAGCGTACAGTGCCAGAAGTTTCTGTGCACCCTTGACTTTTTTCGCCAAAAGCAGATACGCGGCAGCCGCCGCAAACAGCGCCACAAGCTTTCCGCTGTCGGTAAATTGTAGCCACCCCGTCCAGGCATCTCTCAGATATCCCAGCATGCTCACGCCTCCTCTCCGACATTCGGAAAGCCCTTGATGCGACTCCTTCGCCAGACACGCGCCGCAGCCATCCCCAGCGCAGTCAAAACACAGGCACCCATGCCGTATAATGTCCATACCATACAAGCCTCAGCCAATATGCAAAGCACCGCCGCTTTCCATCTGCGGCGCAATGCCTGTCCCACAACATAAGGCAGAAGGACTGTGTTGCGGATGGTGACCCCCTGAAATCCACAATGCAACAGTCCAAACCCATCCATACCGTACATATAATCGCCCGCACAGAAAATAGCAGCCACGCAAACCATAAAAAGCAGCCTTTTCTCCCGCTCCTTCTCCTCGCTAAACAAGACTCTCGCCAGAATCCAGAAAGCGGAATAGCTCAGGCACAACACCACCAGCGGCACATACTTCCACACCACTTCCGTAGTCCCCATGCCAAAAATACGGCACAATATCCCATACAGCGTAGGCAGACACAGGATGCGGATTCTCAGCGGAATCCCACTCTCATACGCCTGTCCCGTGAGAGGATTCACCTTATAAATCCCGTCTGTCGTCAGGAAACTTTCCACGGTCTCCGCCGTCATATCGCCCTCTCTGTATACATTTCCGGTCGACATCACTGTCGCAATTTGCCAGACGACCAGCAAAATAAAGACAAGAAACAATCCCGCCAAAAGCGAGGTGGAATGAAAGTCACTTTTTTTCCGCCCACCGGAACGCCTTATGCCGAACACCGCCGACGCCAACGCCAACACTGCCATCCCGATTTCAAACAAAAGCACCGCATCAGAAAAAGACCGGTTCAGAAAAGCTGCAGCCAAGTGCACAGCCTCCGCCAGTCCGATAACGATAATCCACCCGGTGACAAACCAGTCTGCCATATACATTTTCCGGGCTTGAGCGCCATACAAAAGTCTCAACGCACCGCCTCCGATTATGGTCGGAAACGCAATCATACAAATCAAAAGCAACGATGCTTTCATATTTTTATCCCGTCGTCCCTTATTTAACCGCAAAAACACAGCAGGTCATTATTGACCCTTGAATCATACCATTTTATACAGGAAATGGCAACCACAGTTATTCTATAGAATAAAAACAGCCATGACCACAATCATGACTGTTGGCATTCACATACAAAAGAGCAAAATTCGAAAACTATACCGCAACCTACATCGCCTTAAAATCAAGCCGTACCTTGTCAGCAATCCTCGCAATATATTCGCTGTTAGTGGGTCTGGTTTTCCCTGAACGAGCCGAATACCCAAACATCATCTCCAAAGTATCCTCGTTCCCTCTGCTCCATGACACCTCAATCGCATTCCGAATGGCACGTTCCACTTTTTGATCCGTGGTTTTAAATCTTCTTGCCACGGTAGGATAGAGCAACTTAGTTACACTGTTTACTACCTCCATGTCCCTTCCGGAAAGCAAGATTGCATCTCTCAAATAGTGATAACCCTTCAAGTGTGCGGGCACTCCCATATCCCGCATAATATTCGTGATGTATCTTTCCAGTTCGTAGTCCTTAACCACATCAATATCCATATTGACATCCCCTCCATGTGTCGACTTTTGCTCTTTTTTGTGATAGCCTGTTATTATCTTATCACAGCTGTCGAAACACGGAAAGGACTTTTCATCGCGCAATCTGACAGAACTCCCTATACTTCCTCACGAACCAGATAAATCGGACGGCGTTTTACCTCCATGTACGTCTTGGCAAGATACTGCCCGAGGATACCAGTGCAGAAAAACTGAATGCCGCTGGTCAAAAGAATGATGCAAACCAGCGAAGGCCAGCCGGACACCGGGTCACCAAAGACAATCTTCCGCACCACCGTAAAGATAATCATGGCGAACGCCACCAGACACAAAATCACTCCCATCACCGATGAAATCAGCAGCGGAGCCGTGGAAAATGCCATAATACCGTCAAACGAGTACATCAGCAGTTTCCAGAAATTCCACTTTGTCTCTCCCTTTGCTCGCTCTACATTTTCATATTCCAGCCATTTGGTCTTAAAGCCTACCCAGCCGAAAATTCCTTTCGTAAACCGGTTATACTCCTGCATGGAAAGAATGGCATCCACCATCTGCCTTTTCATGAGCCGATAGTCTCTGGCGCCATCCATCATCTCTGTCTGGGAAATTTTCTTCATGAGACGGTAGAATCTCCTGGCAAAAAAACTGCGAATGGGCGGCTCTCCCTTGCGGTTGACGCGCCGCGTGGCTACGGAGTCATATCCCTCCTCCAGCCCGGCAAACATCTCCGGCAGAAGGCTGGGCGGATCCTGCAAATCCACATCCATCATCACCACATAGTCCCCCTTTGCCTTCTCCAATCCTGCAAACATAGCAGCTTCCTTGCCGAAATTTCTTGAGAAGGATACCAGATGTACACGTTCGTCTCTCTCCCGGAGCTTTTTCACTTCGCGCACAGTGCCGTCCCGGGAACCGTCATCTATATAAAGAAGTTCCAAGTCAATCTCTTTTTCACGGAAAAACGGGTCGTTCTTAATCAATTCCTCATAAAACAATTCTACGCTGTCTTCTTCGTTATAGCACGGAACAATTACGCTTAAAAGGCTCATGTTTTCCTCCTCCTGAATCCATTAGGTATAGTATACTATCCAATTTCCCAATGCGCAAGCGAAATGCAGAAAATGCCGCAAACCCCTTTCTCAGGGATTTGCGGCACTCTACGTTCTACTTATGGTGCTCCATCGTACTTATTATTTCTTCTGATCCAAAATCTGGGGCAAGACCACATTTGTGTTATTCATATTTTTATAATAACCATATGCCACCTTGGATGCCTGTCTGCCCGCCCGCAGACCAGCGCGTTCCTTGGCGAAATGTGCCTCCACCATCTGTTTGTTTCTCGCCTCCTGCGCCTGTATAGACACGCTCTGCTCCGTGACTTTGGTCACAAGCTGCTGCAGCCGCGCAATCTGTTCCCTATAGACATCCTTATTTGTTTCCAGCTGCTCTCTCACCCTCGCATACAGAGTCTCAAAGCCTTCATCCAGTTTCGTCAGCTTTGTAATCAGCTCGCCTTTCCTTTCCACATAGACATCAAACTCCTCAAGGGGCAGTTTCTCCTGTTTCAGCAGCTGTTCCTGCTGCTCACAATTATCAGCAATCTCGTTCAAGATTGCAGATTTCTGTTTCAGGCTGTTTTCCAGAATCTCCAGATAGTTTGTTATCATACAGCACCTCTCTCGTTGCTCCGACGCATAACCTCTTTCCAGGTATCTCTCATGGAGCGGATGTGGGTACATACCTCCTCCAGAATTTTCTTATCCTTCTTCAGATTAGCTTCCACCAGACGCCGTGAAAGGTATTCATACACATTGTCAAAGTCCTTTGCCACGGGATAACTCATATCCAGTGTCATACGGAAATTGTCAATAATCTTCTCCACCTTGACAATATTGGTATGTGCCTTGGCAATGTCCTGAGCATCGATTGCCGCTATCGCAATATTGCAGAACTTAATAGCTCCGTCATACAACATCAGTACAAGTTCTGCCGGGGAGGCAGTCAACACTCTGCTGTTATTATATTGTGAATAAGAATTAGGCAATGCCATATCATGAACCTCCTAACAGGGAAGTAACCGCGCTGGAATTGGACTGGAGCTTTGCAAGCGCTGTCTCCATGGCACTGAACTTGCTGTACCATTTATCCTCGTAATCATTCAGCTTATCCGTCAAATCAGAAATCTTGTCCGTATAATCCGAATAATCGGAATCCATCTTCTTGTCATCATAGAAGTTGCCATAGGTACGATATCCATCCACCGACTTGGACAAATCGCTCATCTTACTGTACAAACTCTTGGACAGCTGTGTAAAGAAACTAATTACGGTATCGGAATCGGTGGCAATCATGCTCTTGAGCACATCCGTGTTGCCGGAAGTATCGTCGTCATCCGGGTCACCATCGATATGGTAGGCATTCTTCTCATTGTCCGCTGCTGTAAAGTATCCCAGCGTACTGATACCAAAGTTGGACAGATACATTGTCTTGCCGTTGACAGTGATGCCGCCGGCCATAATGTTCTTTAAAGCAGAACTGATGGTGTTGAGGTTATCATCCCTGCGCAGAAGCGAGTCCTTAATCGTGGTCTCCCATTCCTCTATCTCGCTATCAGACATAGCCTCCTTTTCCTCGCTGGTCAAAGGCTCATAACCGGATGTCGAATCCGCGTTGTAGAGTTTATCCATCTCATTGATAATGGAATTGTACTCTGACAGGAAGTTCTTAATCATGTCATAGATTCCATCTGTATCATCCTGAGTGGTGATGGTGACAGACTCGCCTTCCTTCGTCTCGCACAGAGCAGTGAAAGTAAGTCCGTTAATCTCAAAAACATTGGTGGTATTGGTAAACTCAGCACCGTTCAGAATGATTTTTGCATCCTGACCGGACACCTTGGTAGCCCCTGTGGAAGTCGTGTCATCCGGGTCATAAGCGGCGATGACATCATGGGCATAGGCAGCCTTCTCATAATAGCTGTCCTCCACTTCCTCGGTCAGCTTTGCGGTAGCCTCTGCGCTGTAAGTGACTGTCCCGTCATCCGCTGTAGTTTCAGAAATCGTGACATACTCCTGAGCGGCAGCCATATCCGCGTTCGCATTATCCAGATTCTTCTGCTGAGTTGCGATGCTCGCCACATCCGTCTTCTGTGCGGTGAGCTCCTCCACCTCTTTCTGCAGTGCAGCCACTGTCTCCTCTGCCTGAGCTTTCTCCTCATCGGTCAACGGAGAATCCTCTGCCTTAAGGCTCTCCTGCAGCTCCGTAATCTTGGCATTTTTCTCATCTATCTCTGTCTGATACTCATCCGCAGACTTCAAGGTGATTCCCTGATCCTGATACTTCTGGTTAATCTCATCAATCTTGCTCTGGGCGCTATCCGCTATAGCCCTAGCCGACTTGTACTGCTCCAGATAGGTGTTCGTTCTGGTGGATATGGTCTCGTCAATCAGGCTGCTCATATTCGCGAGAGTGGCATCTCTGTCACCCTCCACGAAATAGCTCGCTGTCTTCTGATAAGCCTGCAGGGATGCTTTATCTGAGTTCAGATTTACCTGCAGACCAAGAGCCGACAACGCTGTAGCGCCGTTGGCATCCGATGCCGTAATGCTGAAATCGTTGTCTGCACCCGACTCCTTAGAGCTGACAAAAAACCTCTGATTCTTTGCGTCAAAACTTGCATTCAAGCCTGCACTTTTAAGCTGTGTCAAGACATCGGAAATGGTGGTATCCCCATTGACTGCGATATCCACCGACGTACTGCCGGCAGTCACATTGATGGTGCCATCTCCCAAAGTACCCCCGGTGATAGTGCTCAGCTTGGACAGAGCCGTCAGACTCGAACCGTCCGCACCCGAGATTGCCTTACCGGTCAGATAGCCGGTCTTGGCAAGCTGACTCACCTCCAGAGACTGCACACCGTTCACTGCATCCTCTCCCGTGATAACGCTGACTACGCTCTCGTTGGAAACCTTGGTCGTCTTCTTACTGTAGGAAGACGTAAAACGCATATTGGAAATATACTTGGACTGCAGCGTCTTCAGCTTGGTATTCAGTTCTTTCCAAGCGTCCTGTTTCCACTGCAGCTTGGTCTGCGCTTTCGTAGCATCATCCACCTTGGTCTGTTTCGCCGACACAAGCTGCTCAATAATGCTCTCCGTATCCATACCGGAAATCAATCCGGATATTCTTGTTGACATACTGTTTTCCTCCTATCCCTGTTATCGTTTCTCGTCCACCAGAATGCCCGCAAGTTCCCATGCCTTGGCAATCATATCCAGCGTTTTCTCCGGCGGAAGTTCCTTCAGGACTTCCTTGGTGTCCTTGTCGATAATTTTAATGGTCACCCTGTTGGTAGCCTCATGGATACCGAACACAGCTTCCGAGTTGGTCATGCTCTTATTGAGCTTTTCCACAGCCTTCTTGATTTGCTCATTGCTGGGCTGCTCCTGCTCCGTTCCATTGCCGCCCTGACCCTTTCCCTGGGCATTCTCCACCACATTGGTGGTCTTATCCACTTTTTCTGCCGTCTGAACAACAGAGCTCTCGGATGTCTCCGGTTTCTCTGCCTGTGCAGCCGGTTTCGGCGCATTCGTTGTCTGCGCTTGGACGCTCATTACACTTCCTAATGGTTCAATTGCCATTTTTGTCACCTCCATGTGAAAACTAACCGCGTCTTCCTTCGACGCGGGTTGATAAAATCCGGTTTCTACAGTTCATATCGGCATAAAGCCCAAAAAATTAATAGGGAAGTGCATTTTTTTTACACTTCCCTTCAAAAAACTTTCACATACTTAACTCAGAAACTGTTTCAGTGCCTCCATGCCGTCCGCGCTCGCAGCCGCCTTGTTGGCTTCCTGAATCTGCATATATACCTCCTTGCGGTACACAGGCACCTCCTTCGGAGCAGTGATGCCGATCTTTACCTGGTCACCCTTCACATCCAAAATGGAAATCTCGATGTTGTTGTTGATAACCAGTGCCTCATTCTTTTTACGTGATAATGCCAGCATCCTACTCACCTGCCTTTCTCGCCTGAAGTATTTCGTAAACCGGGAACTTCACGGGATAGTCTCCATTTTCCACAATGAGCTGGCATGCCTTGCGTTCTTCCACATTGATGATAATGGGACCCTGCAGGTTCACGCTCATCTGGGTCAAATCCGAAGGAACGGTCACCGTCACCAGCACCAGAATGTTTTCATCGTTCAGGTTCCCGGCATTAGCCAACAGTTCATCGTCCACCTCGGGGTCATAGTCGGGCTTGACAGCCAACGGATCCATCACCG
>CAZUAP010000005.1:0-37410 GCA_964617975.1 uncultured Acetatifactor sp.
TTGTTCGAGGATGTGAACATCAAATTTACGGAGGGAAACTGCTACGGGCTCATCGGCGCCAACGGTGCCGGGAAGTCCACCTTCCTGAAGATTCTGTCCGGCAAGCTGGAGACCACCAAGGGAGATGTCTCCATCACCCCCGGGCAGCGCCTCTCTGTGCTGGAGCAGGATCACTTTAAATATGATGACTGCGTTGTCATGGATACGGTCATTATGGGAAATGAGCGGCTTTACCAGATTATGAAGGAGAAGGATGCCATCTACGCAAAGGAAGATTTTTCCGATGAGGACGGAATACGTGCCAGCGAGCTAGAGGGCGAGTTTGCCGAGATGGACGGCTGGGAGGCGGAATCCAACGCCGCCATGCTGTTGAACGGTCTGGGCATCGGCACAGAGTATCACTATGCTGTCATGGGCGATTTGGAGAGCCCTGTCGAGGTGAAGGTGCTGCTGGCGAGGGCACTGTTCGGCAATCCGGACATCCTGCTGCTGGACGAGCCCACCAACCACTTGGATTTGGACGCCATTGCATGGCTTGAGGACTTCCTGATTGATTTTGAGAACACTGTCATCGTGGTCAGCCACGACCGCTATTTTTTGAATAAGGTCTGCACTCACACCGCGGATATTGATTACGGCAAGATTCAGCTCTATGCCGGCAATTACGATTTCTGGTACGAATCCAGCCAGCTGCTTATCAAGCAGATGAAGGAAGCAAACAAGAAAAAGGAGGAGAAGATTAAGGAGCTGCAGGAATTTATCTCCCGTTTCTCCGCCAACGCCTCCAAATCCAAGCAGGCAACCTCAAGAAAGCGTGCTCTGGAAAAAATTGAGCTGGACGATATCAAACCTTCCTCGAGGAAATACCCTTATATTGATTTCCGCCCTGACCGCGAAATCGGCAATGAAGTTCTGACGGTGGAACATCTCTCCAAGACAATCAACGGAGAAAAAGTGCTGGACGATGTCTCCTTTGTCATGGGACATGAGGACAAGATTGCCTTTGTGGGCAGCAACGAAATTGCCAAGACGACCCTGTTCCAGATACTCACCGGAGAATTGGAGCCCGACGAGGGAAGTTACAAATGGGGCGTCACCACCTCCCAGGCTTATTTTCCCAAGGACAACACCGCAGAATTTGACAATGATTTGACGATTGTGGACTGGCTGACCGGCTACTCTCCCGTCAAGGATGTGACCTATGTGCGCGGTTTCCTCGGACGTATGCTCTTTGCAGGTGAGGACGGCGTAAAGAAAGTGAAGGTGCTCTCCGGCGGCGAGAAGGTGAGATGTCTACTGTCCAAGATGATGATTAGCGGCGCAAACTGCCTGATTCTGGATGAGCCCACCAACCATCTGGACATGGAATCCATCACCGCATTGAACAACGGTCTGATTAAATTCCCCGGCGTGGCGCTGTTCTCCTGCCATGACCACCAGTTTATACAGACGACCGCCAACCGCATCATTGAGATTCTGCCGAACGGCACCATCATCGACAAGATTACCACCTACGATGAGTATCTTGAAAGTGATGAGATGGCAAGAAAGCGCACTGTATTTACCGCTGAAAAAGAAGATGATGAGGATTGATAAGATAAGATGGTAGATTTACACGTTCACTCCAACCGATCAGACGGCACTATGTCCCCCAGCGAGCTGGTGGATTATGCCATGGAAAAAGGGCTTTCCGCCTTCGCACTGACAGACCATGATACTGTGGACGGTCTGGCGGAGGCGATTGCCTGCGCGAAAACAAAATCTACGGGGGACAATGCTCCGGCCGCTTTAGTGCCGGAGATTGTCCCGGGTATTGAGCTCTCCACAGAATATCAGGGACGCGATATTCATGTGGTAGGGCTCTTTATTGATTATAACAATTCGGATTTTCAGGCATACCTGCAGCGGTTTGTGGAATCCAGAGATATCCGCAACCGCAAAATGTGTACTCTTTTGCAGAAAGCCGGAATCGATATCAGCTATGAGGCTTTGCTGGAAGAATTTCCAAACTCTGTCATCACCAGAGCACACTATGCCAAGTATATGCTGAATCACGGCTACACCCACAGCATAAAAGAAGCCTTTGAGCGTTATGTAGGTGACCACTGCCCCTGCTTTGTCCCCCGCGAAAAGGTAACTCCCGCCCAAGCTGTGGAGCTGATTCGAGAGGCCTGCGGCGTACCCATTCTGGCACATCCCATCCTTTATCACATGAGCGACTCCCGGCTGGAGACACTCACCGCCGAACTGAAGGACGCCGGGCTCATGGGCATCGAAGCCATCTACAGCACCTACTCCGCTGCGGAGGAGCGTCAAATCCGCTCTCTGGCTCAAAAATATAATCTGCTCATCAGCGGGGGCTCTGACTTTCACGGCAGCAATAAACCTGGTCTCGACTTAGCTGTGGGCTACGGCAAGCTTCAGGTGCCGGACTCTGTACTTGAGGACATTCGTTCCATGCACAATAGCTTACAGAACTGATATTTATATTTCTAGCCTTCCACGATGAGATATCTGCCGTCACCGATATCAAACACTTCGTCTGCCTCCAGAATCTCATCATCCATGGCTCCCTCCATGTCAACTCCCTCGTCCTCAAAAAATTCAATCACCTCGGCGACGGAATTCACCACGACTGCCATACATTCCTCCAGAAAATTCTCCGCCTCCTCCAGGTTGTTGGCTACTGGCTCCGGAAAAAGCTGTTTTTGATTTTTCAAAAAGCATTCCAAAACCGCATCATCAAACTCGTGCATACAATCAACCTCCTTTGGTCACACACACCCGTTCTCACAGGTAATTCAACAGTTCCAGCGGGTGGGCGAGAATTGCATCCGCGTGATGCTCCTCCAGCTCCTCCCTCTTTCTAAAGCCCCACAGGGCACCCAATGTATAGGCTCCGGCGCCTTTTCCGGTCTTCATATCCGTTGCCGTATCCCCCAGATACAATACCTCCTCCGGCTGCAGATGAAGCTGCTCCATAATGAGGACTGCTCCTGCCGGGTCCGGCTTGATGGGAACGCCGTCCTTCTGCCCCTGCAATATGTCAAAATATCCCTCACCGAACAGAGTCTCCACAACGCGGATGGTCTCTGCATGGGGTTTATTGGACAGTACGGCGAGCTTGATTCCACGCTCCTTGAGAGCTGACAGAAGTTCCCTTATCCCCTCGTAGGGTTTCACCTCATACATACAATACTCCGCAAAAATCTCCTTGTAGCGCGCAAATGCCTCATCGAAATGAGCACACTCCGTATCGCCGCCTGCAGCCAGAGCCCGTCTGACCAGATTGGCAGCACCGTCTCCCACAAAGTATTTATACTCATCCTCAGAAAATGGACCGTACCCCAACGGTGCCAGCGCACTGTCCCCACAGTATTTGATGCTGTGAATGGAGTCAGACAGCGTCCCGTCCAAATCAAAAATCACTGCCTTCTTCTCAGCGTTAAACCGTTTCAATTCCTGATAAAGCCTGCTCACCGGCAGTCCGACCACATTATTGTAATCGCCCTCGATGCCCGTGATATATCTGGCGCAAAAGCCCTGTATGCCGTAGGCTCCCGCCTTGTCCATGGGGTCACCTGTAGCGATATATTCCTCTATCTCCTGCTCCGTCATGGGAGCAAAGTGAACCGTTGTGACCTCATAAAAAGTATGTCGCGCCTGCGTGCCGCAGCGCGCAAAGGTCACACCCGTATATACCTCGTGGCTGCGCCCTGAGAGAAGCCGCAGCATCCGACCTGCATCCTTTTCATCCGCGGGTTTCCCCAAGATAACACCGTCACATGCCACAATGGTGTCCGCGCCTATAACCAGCGTGTGCTGATTTTGACTTGCCTGCGGATTTCTCTCATCTTCCTCCTGCAGCGCCGCTGCAACCGCCTCCGCCTTCTGCCGGGACAATTCCTGCACAATCTCACACGGCACGGTGGAATTCACCCGTTCCTCCACGTCGCTGACTCTCACCTCAAATTCAATTCCTATCTGGTTCAACAGCTCCCGACGGCGCGGGGATGCAGATGCAAGTATTATTTTTGTATTGTTTTTCATAACCTTTATAATTTCCTTTTGTTTACTTCTTTTATTTCATCATTAATGTCATTATTGGTGCCGCTCAGCCGGGGTGAAGGTGCGCTTTGCCGCTGCACTCTCCTCGGAGGCAGCCTTGGCTTTTGCGATTGCCTCCTGCGCAAACTGTTCCTGGGCACACACGGCTTTTCTCCCTCGTCCGTCCACCTTCTCGTAGGAACCGTCCGGCTGCAGCACGGATGCCTTCACCGTATCCGACAGCTGCACATTCAAAATATGCAGGAGTTCTTCCTTCAGCGCGGGCTCCTCCACAGGGAACAGGATTTCCACACGACGCTCCAGATTTCTGGGCATCCAGTCCGCACTGCCGCAGTAGATTTCTTCATTTTCATCATTTCTAAAATAGAAAATGCGGCTGTGCTCCAGGAAATTGCCCACGATGGAGCGCACTGTAATATTTTCGCTCACACCGGGAATCCCCGTGCGCAGGCAGCAGATGCCCCGCACAATCAAATCAATTTTCACACCTGCCGCCGAGGCTTCATATAATGCGGCAATGATATCCTTGTCGCACAGGGAATTCATCTTGGCGATAATGCGGGCAGGTCGACCTTCCTCCGCAAATTGCTGTTCCCTGCGAATCAGATACAGGAACTTATCCTTCAGCCACAAGGGCGCCAGAACCAGCTTGTTCCAAAACAGCGGCTCCGAATATCCTGACAGCATATTAAATACTGCCGTGGCATCCTCACCCACAGGCTCAGAGCAGGTCATAAGACCCATATCCGTGTAGAGCTTTGCCGTGGCATCATTGTAGTTGCCGGTGCCGAGATGCACATAACGTCGGATGCCGTCTTCCTCCCGGCGCACCACCAAGGTAATCTTGGAGTGTGTCTTAAGCCCCACAAGACCGTATATAACATGGCATCCCGCCTTCTCCAGCATTCTCGCCCAGACGATATTATTCTCCTCATCGAAACGCGCCTTCAATTCCACCAGCACCGTCACCTGCTTGCCGTTTTCCGCAGCCTGCGCCAGCGCAGCTATGATGGGGGAATTGCCGCTGACACGGTACAAGGTCTGCTTGATGGCGAGCACCTTGGGGTCCACCGCCGCCTGGCGGATAAAATCCACCACCGGGGCAAAGGTCTGATACGGATGGTGCAGTAGAATATCTCCCTTGCGAATCTCATCAAAAATCTTACAGCCTGCAGGCAGCTCCGGAACCGGCTGAGGCTCATATTTCGGGGTTTTCAGTCCCTCGAAACCCTCCATGCCGTAAAGTTTCATAAGCACAGTCAAATCCAGCGGTCCGTCGATGGCGTAGATATTTTCCTCCTCGACGCGAAGTTCCTTTTTCAGGAATTTTAACAGCCGTTTGTCAATGCCCGCCTCCACCTCCAGACGGATGGCCTCGCCCCACTGGCGCTTTTTCAGCTGCTTTTCAATCTCCTTGAGCAAATCTGCCGCTTCGTCCTCCTCAATGCTGAGGTCGGCATTGCGCATGATGCGGAAGGGATGTGCGCAGACAATATCGTAATTCAGGAATAATTTCTGTATATTTCTCTCAATAATCTCCTCGAGGAAAATGACCCTGCGTCTGCCGGTTTCGGACGGCAGCTCCACCACGCGGTTCAGCACACTGGGCACCTGCACCGTGGCAAATTCCAGTTCATCGTCACTTCCCTTCCCTCGCACCATGGCACCGATATTTAAGGTCTTGTTGCGAATCAGAGGAAAAGGTCTGGAGGAATCCACCGCCATAGGTGTGAGCACTGGATATACATTTTCCTCAAAATAGCGGTCAATAAAGTCCTTTTCTTCCTTGGTAAGCTGCTCATGGCTGCGAATGACCGTCAATCCGTTCTGTGCCAGAGCCGGAATCAGTGAGCGGTTGTAGGTGGAATATTGAAGCTCGACCAGCTCGTGAATGGCACTTTCCAATGCCTTCAGCTGCTGCATGGGAGTCATGCCTGCGATATCCTGCTTGTCGTACCCGGCGTTTACCATGTCCTTCAGCGAAGCCACCCGAACCATAAAGAATTCATCCAGATTGGACGCTGTGATGCTTAAGAATTTCAGGCGTTCAAAGAGCGGTATGTTCTTATCCCTCGCCTCTGCCAACACCCTGTGGTCAAACAGAATCCAACTGAGTTCTCTGTTGGTATAATACTGAGAATCAGTAAATTTAATCTTTGTCTCCTTACTGTTTTCTTTACGATTGTCTTTCATAAGGGCGACCTCCCTTTCCCTACTGATTATAAATGGGTTTGCGCTGTTTTAACACCGGCGTCACGCTGAATACCTCCTGGAAAAATTCCGCTCTGGCGGCAAAAAATCCCGTCTCCAGCGTAATATCCTCCATGGTATCTGCGCTCAGATGCAGCTCATTATCCCGCAGTACCGCTTTCAAACCTTTCAGCTTTTGCTTGTGGCTGTAGTCCATGCTGGCGGACAGCCTAAGAATCGCCGTGAGTTTCGCCACAATGAGATAGGTCTCCCTGCCCAGCGCCTTGGTGCCCATGGACTGCTCATAATAGACGAAGGGATTGTGGTTGAAACGCACGATATTCGCCACAATCTCCCTTTCTCTGTGCGAGAGCCCGATAATCTCCGTCGCCATGATGATATTGTAGGATGCCTCCCCGATATCCATCAGGCTGATGTATTTGCCGCAGTCGTGTAAAATGGCTGCAAGCCTGAGATACAGACGTTCCCGTCCGCCCAGGCCATGTACCTTTTTCATACTGTCAAATATGGTTGTGGTGATGGTTTCCAGCGTCTCCGCTCTCTTGGAGCTGCCCATATAACGCTTGCTGATATTCATTGCACAAGCCACAATATCCTGTTCAAAATCATGTTCTCCCCTGAACATCTTGATGCTTTCGCCATATTCATAGGCGATTCCATCGCACAGGGTCACACCGGGCGCCCATATCCGGTTCGCACCCATGAGCCGCGCAATCCGTCTGGTGAGGACGGTGCTGATAAACACCAACGGCACTCTCTCCTCCGCGATATCCAGTGAACGCGCAATCTCTGTCATGTTTCCCGTCCGCAGAATCTCCATCAGCGCATTGAAATCTGCCGTCTCCACCATTGTCCTGTCATTCTTTTTCCCGATGCGCTTTACCGCCCAGGGGGAAAGGTAATCATCCACAATAATAATATTTTGAATCTCTCTGTCCTTCAGATAGAGCTTTTTGTAAGCGGACAGCTGCGCCGTGACCATCTCGTCCACCAGTTTCTCAAGCTGCATATAACCCACGTTCAGATGGTTCATCACCTCCTGAATGCGCAGCACACCCAGTCGAAGATTCTGGGTGGACACCAATGTATCATTGTCAAACAGGGAGAGCTGAATGCTGCCTCCGCCGATATCTACGATGGCTGTTTTCTCCTCGATGATACGCCGGAAACTCTCGCCCTTAGAGGCAATGGATTTGTAGTCCAAAAAACGCTGCTCGGAGTTACTCAGCACGACCATCTTTATCCCCGTTCTCTGGGCGATCTGATCCAGCATGATGGTGGAATTTTCGGTCTCACGGATGGCGCTGGTGCCATATGCCTTGTAATCATCCACCTTATAGGATTCCATGATACCCGCAAACTCCTTCAGGGTACGGCACAGCTCATCCATCTTGTCCCTGCTGATTTTACCCGTGGCATAGGTATCGCTGCCCAAGTCCAGCCGGCGGCTCACGTGGTCAATCTCACGCATATTATTCTTGCCGGAAAATTCAAAAATTTTCATGGACAGCTCGTAGCTGCCTACGTCGATGGCTGCAAAAGTTTTTACGCTCATACGACACCTCCCTCACTGCAACAAAATTTATGCCCCATTCATAAATTTGCTCCGCAAATTCATGAATGCGGGCTTGCGCCCTATAGACTCAAAGTTGACGTCCACGCTCGGTGAGCTAGCTCCCTCGCGGCGCCTTCAACTTTGAGTCTGCATGCCTTGAAGGTAATCGACACATTGTTGGGCGGTTCTGCCGGAGAGGCCTCCATGGGAAAGTTCCCATTTGTTTGCCTCCTGGTAAAGCTGCTCCTCGGTCATGCGAAGTCCCGCACGCTCAGCCAGCGCTTTCACTATCGCATGATATTCCTTTTTAGTGGGCGCCCCAAAATAGATGGTGACACCGAAACGGCTCACGAGGGACAGCTTTTCCTGAACCGTGTCCCCGGTATGCATATCCTCGCGGATTTCCTCCCTGTCGCTGAAGTTTTCGCGAATCAGGTGGCGGCGGTTGGAGGTGGCATAAATCAAGACATTTTCCGGTTTTTTCTCCAGACCGCCCTCTATCACCGCTTTCAGATACTTGTACTCTATCTCAAATTCTTCAAAGCTCAAATCGTCCATATAGATGATAAACTTATAATTCCTGTTTTTTATCTGTGCAATCACGTCATTCAAATCCTGAAACTGGTGTTTATAAACCTCTATGATGCGTAATCCTTTGTCATAATATGCGTTGGCAATGGCTTTGATGCAGGAGGATTTTCCCGTGCCGGCATCACCGAAAAGCAGGCAGTTATTGGCTTTTCTGCCATACACAAAGGCCTCCGTATTGTCGATGAGCTTCTGTTTGGCTATCTCGTAACCCACCAAATCCTCCAGCTGCACATGGGCTATGTTCAGAATCGGTGTCACATGAACCCCAGCCTCGTCATGGGCAACGCGGAAAGACTTATGCAGTCCGAACTTGCCCACACCGTACTCACGGTAAAACTCTGTGAGGGTGTCCTTCATCTCCTGCGGCGTGCGGTCTGCACAGAAATGCTCCGCCAGCTCGCAGATGCGGGCACAGATTCTGCGGTTGTAGACCTTGCTCTCCTGACTGCTTGCCGCATATTGGCTAATCAGTGCAAACTCCGGAACCTGCAGCGCCGAGCACATCGGTTCAAAATCATAATCATAAAACTCTTTGAATATCTTTATGTCATGGAGGGCGGCATCGTTGATACTGCCCTGGATGGCACCTCGTATCTCACAGCCGCAACTGTAGCTGTTTTCATTGTTTACGAGCAAATCTGCCAGGTAGCAATGCCACAGATTGCCATGGAACCCGAACCGTCCCGCCAGCTCTATCAGCTGGTGGAGGCATTGATACAAGAGAGCCCGCATATCCTCCTGATTGTAATAATCGTCCTCGTAGTGGGACATAAGCCATGCCATGTCGTAGAGGAGCTGTCCATCCTCAAAATCTCTGTATAAAAGCAATTCCTGTTCTCGCATCGTTATCCTTATTGCACTCCTAGTAATTTCCAAGTATTTTCATATTTCTCGCCTCATCCCGCAGTCCGCGGAGCGCGTTTTTGACGGAGCTGTCCGCCAGATTTCCCTCGAAGTCCACAAAGAAACGGTACTCCCAGTTGCGTCCCTCGATGGGACGGCTCTCAATCTTCGTCATGTTCAGATTGTTATAGATGAAATGGGACAACATATGGTAGAGGGAGCCGCTCTCGTGGGGCACCTCAAAGCATATGCTGACCTTGGACGCATCCGTGCGGAAAATTTTCTGGTTGGTGACAATGATAAACCGGGTGGAATTGGTCTCCGACTGGTTCACCCCTCTCTGCAGCACCTCCAGACCGTATATCTCCCCCGCAAGTGCACTGGCGATTGCCGCCTGAGACTTATTTCTTTCCTCAGCGACCTTTCTCGCGGCGAACGCATTGTTTTGCATACTAATCTGCTGCCACGCATGATCTGACAGATACTTTGCACTCTGCATAAGAGACTGGGGATGGGAATAAACCGTCTCGATATCTGACAGCTGCGCCCCTGGCACTCCGAGCAGGCAGTGCTCAATACGGATAATCTGCTCACCTACGATATAATTTTCAAATTCCACCAGGAGGTCATAAATCTCACTCACAATGCCCGCCGTGGAATTTTCGATGGGGAGCACGGCGAAGTCCGCACTGCCCTCGTCTATGGCACTCATGGCATCCCGGAAAGTATCCACGTGGAAACTGTTGATTGCATCCCCGAAATACTGTCTCATAGCCATCTGGGAATAAGCGCCCTCAGCTCCCTGAAAGACCACCCGCGCCTTCCCGGTCTCCAGATTGTCCACGCCGATGAAGGGAAGTTTCCCCTGACTTCCGCTCTCAGCGAGCATCTGATATTGGAGTTTCCGGCTCATGGACATAATCTGCTCAAAAAGCTCCTCCACCCCGTGACTGTTAAATTCGTTGTGCGTCAGAGATTTTACTTTTGCCAGTTTTTCCTGTTCTCTGACTCTGTCAAAGACCTTTTTCCCGGTGCCGATTTTGTACTCCGCCACCTGTCTGCAGATATCCATTCTCTGCTCGTAGAGCTCCACAATCTTCGCATCTATTTCGTCGATGCCTTGTCTCAATTCGCCCAAATCCATGATTCTACTCCTTCGCACCTTCTTATCTTTAATATCTTATAACAAATCCATCTTGATAGCAAGCAAAATACAGTGTATACTGCAAGTGTGAACGATAACTTGTTTTCTATAAGAAGTGCAATGGGTTGTTTGACCCATTGTCAGGGAGAATGAATATGAGTGCAGCAAAAACAAAATCATCGCAAAAACGGGCGTACATCATCACAGCCATCCTCGTCGGTGTACTGGTGATTGCAGCAGGTCTCGTATCAATCTTTTCCGGCAGGATAAAAATGAATCCTTCCGGCACCATTGGCAACACCGCAGGCAACCTGAACAACAGCGGACTTTTCTGTGAATATAACGATACGGTGTATTTTTCCAATCCCACAGATGGCGGTTCCCTCTATTCCATGGCTCCGGATGAGAGCAATATTCAAAAGCTAAACTCCGTGCAGGTGCGCAACATCCTTGCCGGGGGGGAATATCTGTATTATTTTCAGCTGGGTTCCACAGATACGGGCGGCTTCGGCAGTGTCACAAACACCCATTCCTTAAACCGCTGTAATCTGAAAGGACAGAAGGCCGTGGGAATCACCAGAGATGTGGTCGTGTGCGGTCAGCTTGTAGACAATTATCTCTACCTGCTCACCTCCGGGGATGAGAATCCTGTATTCTACAAAATCAAAATCGACAAGTCGGATCAGGTGCATCTGGCGGATTACTCCATCAATCCCGCCTGCGCCTCCAACGGCATAATTTACTATAACGGAACTACGGATGACCATGCCCTGTACCGTCTGAACACCTCAACGGATGTATCGGAGGAAGTGTGGGATGGAAACCTCTGGTATCCTGTGTTAAATGGAGATTATATTTATTATATGGATGTGTCAGAAAACTACAGACTGTGCCGCTACTCTCTCACCGAACAGGTGGTGGAAGTGCTCACAAATGAACGGGTGGATTGTTTCAATGTGGGTTCCGGATATATCTATTATCAGACCAACGATGCCGCCGAACCTCAGTTGAAATGTATGCACACGGACGGCAGCAATGCGCTTGTGCTTGCCGATGGGATTTACACGAATATCAACATGACCTCCCAGTATGTCTACTTTCAGGAGTTTGGTGCGGAAGGAAACCTGTACCATTCCCGTCTGGGCAACGACTGGTATGAGGCATTTTAGCATTAAATATCGCGCGTTATTCTTCGATATGATCCAGACCCTGGTTCAGGATAGTGACGATATGGCTGTCTGCCAGAGAATAAAAAATTGTCTTACCCTCACGGCGGTTTTTCACCAAATCCATCTGTTTCAACACACGGAGCTGGTGGGAAATCGCCGACTGTGACATACCAAGGAGCGTCGCAATATCATATACGCACATCTCAGCACACCTCAGCACATAGAGAATCTTCAGGCGGGTGACATCTCCAAACACCTTGAAAAATTCTCCCAAATCCTGCAATTCCTCCTCAGGCGGCGTGTTTTCATCCACTTTTTGAATCGTCTCTGCATCCAGATGCATATAGTTATTTTCGTCCATAATTCTCCTTTGATTTTCTCGCAATTACCTATTTTGCGATATGCTCCTGCAGAGCATCCAACATCTGTGTCACTGTTTTTCCAAGAACAGGATGGCGGAAATTGGGTGCCAGCTCCTGCAAGGGTTTCAGCACAAAATAACGGTTTTCCATATCCACATGAGGGAGTACCAGAGTGTCATCCTCATATACAAGCTTGTCATAAAACAAAATATCCATATCCAGCGTCCTAGGACCCCAATGTACCTCTCTCTTGCGGCCTGCAGCATCCTCAATGTCGTTCAGGTGCTTGAGAAGTTCCTTGGGCGTGAGAAGCGTGCGCAGCTTTACTGCGGTGTTCAGGAACTTGCCCTGCTCCACTCCCCCATAGGGCTCCGTCTCCAGAGTTTCCGCCACCTGCAGAACCTGAATCAACGGATGAGCCCTGAGCTCCTCGATACCGAGATTCAGGTATTCCTCCCTATCGCCCAGATTGGAACCAAGGGACAGATAAACCTGATGCCAACTTCTCCTGATGCGCACGGATACCGACTCAAAGGGGAGTCCTACCGGAGCCTGCGGTTTACGTATCTCCAGCTCCAGCTCACTGATAGAGCCGAAATTTAACAAAAGCTGCTCTGCCAGTCCCTCCGCCACTGTCTCAATCAGGTCATAGGTCTTTTCCCTCATCCAGTTATTGATAAAATGGCATATCTCTCCGTAATTGGTCGAAAGACTTAAATCGTCCTCTTTCCCCGCCGGACGGATATCCGTGTAGAGGATTGCATTGACATAAAACACCTGCCCATTGCTTTTCTCCTCCGGGCGCACACCGTGATAGGCGAACACCTCCAGGTTATCAATTCTAATCTCATCCATTTTCATCCCATGCACCTCTTTGATTTATTCCCTCTAAAATATTTCCGTCACTCAGCCGGCTAAAATAGCCTCTGTCATGCGTACCGCCCGGACATTTTCCTTCACATCATGGACACGCACAAAGCTGCAGCCCTTCATCACGCCCATCACGGTGGTCACCAGCGTCCCCTCCAGCCGCTCTGTCACAGGCAAATCCAAAGTAAGCCCAATGACCGATTTACGACTGCACCCCAGCAGGATGGGATAGCCGAACATGTTCAACTGCTGCAGACAGTTGATAATTTCCAGATTATTCTCATAAGTTTTGCCAAATCCCACCCCGGGGTCAAGAATGATTTTATCGTCCCTGATTCCCGCCTGCTCCGCCAGTCGGATGGTATCGGACAAATCGGATGCCACGTCCTCCATGAAATTTTTGTATACCGCTTCCTTCCGGTTGTGCATCAGACAGCAGGGCAGTCCGCTCCTCGCGATGACACCTGCCATATCTCTGTCATATTTCAATCCCCAGATATCATTGATTAAATCTGCTCCCGCCGCAATACCGGCTTCGGCGACCTTGCTCTTATAAGTGTCCAGCGATATCGGGATATCAAATCTTGATTTAATTTCTTCTATGATTGGAACTACCCGCTGAATTTCCTCCTCATCAGAGAGCTGGGTATAACCCGGTCTGGTCGACTCTCCTCCCACGTCCACAATGTCCATGCCATCGCGGAGCATCTCCTCCACATGGCGCAGGGCACTATCCTTATCACACCACTTTCCTCCGTCGGAAAAAGAATCCGGTGTCACATTCAAAATTCCCATCACATAGGTTTTTCCATGGCGTTTAAAAGAACGACCGCCGATTTGCATAATTTCTTCTGTCATTTTCGTATCCTCGTTTCTGCACTTTGATTCTAATATTGAATACTCAGATTTTTCTTATCGTTCTTCCAGTTGCAATCCTTTTCCACCGCACAACAAAAGCAGGCTCGGCTCGCCTTGTCCGCCCGATAGAGCACACCCTTCAGGTTCCGCTCAGCAGCCACCGTGGAATCCCTGTGGCTCTTAATCGCCGAAACAATAACACGTGTTTCTTTTTCGTCAAACCCACACTCCTGAAGTATCTGACCTGCAATCTCAGCGCTCGCCAGCTCATGAGGCGTTCCGTTCTCATACTGCATATGCTTTCCCATATCATGCAATAGTGCCGCCGCATATATCTGCTCCCTGTCAAGTCCCAGCTGACTCTCCAGATTCAAAATTTCTCCAATGCGAGCCACATCCAAAAAATGCACCATGCCGTGACGACAAAAGCGTCTTTCTTTTTCAGTTTCCTCGTTTTTCTGTAGGTGGTATAAAAATAAATCATGGTTTAATATTTTGTCAATCTTGTCCATATTTCTCCCAGCGTCCGCTCCCATGAAACGATATGCCCGCTCAGACACGCAACAGTCTGAAAAACTGCTCCTGCAGCGCCGCATTATCTGCAAATATACCTCTTGCCGCCACGCTTACCGTCTGACTGCCCGGTTTCTTCACTCCTCGCATAGTCATGCACATATGCTCTGCCTCAACCACCACCATCACTCCCTGCGGTGCCAGAAACTCCATGATAGCGTCCGCTATCTGTCCCGTCATCTGCTCCTGTATCTGCAAACGTCTGGCGAAAACCTCCACTGTGCGTGCCAGCTTGCTCAATCCCACCACCTTGCCGTCCGGCACATAAGCCACATGCACCTTTCCGTAAAACGGCAGCATATGATGCTCACACATAGAATAAAATACAATATCCTTCTCCAGCACCATCTCGTTGTTGTCCACAGTAAAAACTTTGGAGAGATGTTCCGAAGCATCCTCCTCCATACCGCTGAAAATCTCCGCATACATCCGCGCCATGCGCTCCGGTGTGTCAACCAGCCCTTCTCTGTTGACATCCTCGCCGATTGCCTCCAGCAGCATTTTTACCGCCTCTTTGATTTTATCCTGATTTACCATCTCGTCTTACCTTTCCACTATGCTGATGAGCCTTCCCAGATAGGACAGTGAACCAAATGCCAGAATCACATCCTCCGGACCGGTCAGCAGCTCTGCCATCTCCACAGCCTCCTCAAGGCTGTCTACCGCAGTCACCCCGGAATGAACCTTGGCAACTTCCTCCGCCAGCTCATATGCCGACATGGCACGGGGATTATCCGGCGGAGTGACCGTGATAATCTGATCAGCATATCCATGCGTCAGCGCAATCACTTTCTCATATTCCTTGTCCCTCAATATCCCCATTATATAGATAATCCGTCGATTTGTAAAATATATTTCCACCGACCGGGCAAGTTTCTTTGCCGCATCCTCATTATGTGCGCCATCTACCACAAACAGAGGTTTTCTCGCAATGACGGAAAAACGCCCCCGCCAGACAGTCTCCTTCAAGCCTTGTCTGAGCGCTGCCTCCGTAATACGAAACCCTCTCGTCTGCAAGACGCGGATGGTCTCCAACGCCAGCAGCGCATTGTCCGGCTGACAGACCCCTGCAAGATTGATTTCCAGCTGTTTTAGGCAAAAGCCATCCTCTCCCCTATAATCAAACCTCTGCCTCTCAATATAATTTCCCGTTCCTCGTTTGAGATGAGAAATGCAGTCCGCATCTGTCACACGCAGCCGACAGCCTTTCTCCCGCGCGACACGCCGCACGACTTCCATTGCTTCCTCCGGCTGTTCCATGCTGACCACATCACAGCCCGCCTTCATAATCCCCGCCTTGTGCTCCGCAATCTCCGCCAGACTTTTGCCCAGAAACTTCATATGATCCATGCTGATGGATGCCAGTACAGCCACCTCCGTATTGCGGATTAAATTAGTGGCATCATACAAGCCGCCCATTCCCGTTTCCAACACAACGATATCGCACTGCATCTTATCAAAATACCAAAATCCCAGCGCCGTCTCCACCTCGAAGGGCGTCGGATGCGGTTTACCCTGTTCCACCATTTCATCACAGGCGTTATGTATTAATTCCACGCCCTCACAGAACGCTTTCTGCGTGATATTTCTCCCATTTACCTGAATCCGCTCCCGGTACTCAAATATCGTGGGCGAGATGTACCGCCCCACCTTATAGCCTGCACATTTCAGCACCGTGGAGATGTACGCCAGGGTCGAGCCCTTTCCATTTGTCCCCGCTATATGCACAAAGCGCAGCCTCTCCTGAGGATTGCCAATCAGCCTGCAGAGCTCTGTGATACTCTCCAGCCCCGGCACAATCCCGTAAGACTGTATGCTTTGAATATAATCCAATGCCTCTTGATATTTCATCTGCTGCCGCTCCTGACACATAAAAAAATAAAAACCGTCAATACTGAATTTTGAATACTATCCAACCGCAAAGTGAGGTTTCGTCATGTTCAACTCAAAATCAGCCGCAAACAAGACTGCCGCGCACCCTTCTCCGCTGCACACGGTCGCACACAATTTCCTGCGCTGCGGGCTTACCGGGTGGTGCATGGAAATCATATTTACCGCGCTGGACTCTATGCGCCGCCGCAATATGCGTCTCATGGGCACCACCTCCCTGTGGATGTTTCCCATCTATGGAAGTGCCGCCTTTTTGCACCCCTTGTTTCGTCTTTTAAAAAAACGCCCCCTGCCCCTCAGAGGTCTCACTTATATGTCCATCATTTTCTCTGCCGAGTTTATCTCCGGGCGTCTCCTTCGCCGCAGGAATCTCTGTCCCTGGGACTATGGCAAAAGCCGCTACCATATTGGCAGGGTCATCCGTCTGGATTATGCGCCCTGCTGGTTTGGCGCCGGGCTCTTATTTGAACGGCTTCTCTGTCATACACAGTTACAGGACGAAACCTCATAGATTTCGCCCTGAATCAACCCCTGCATCCGACAGTCGCCGGCTCACATATCGTCTGCGTCTACATCTTCGACCTCGGAACCGATATTCAGCATATTGACGGTTCTCCTCTTAAGTCGTGCCTCCTCTGACTCCTTGAGGATAAAATCCTTGATGGTCTTGGAATTTCGGATATGCTGTAATATCAGCTTGGGATGTGTGGTATCCCCGGTATAGCACACGACCGTCCCTATCCGAAAAATCTTCTCCATCAGGCTGGCGGTGTGCGTCACATCCTGCACCTTGTACATATAGCAATCGTTCTCCACCGTCTTGAAAAAGCCGCTGGTGATTGTAATCATATCCTCCCGAATGCTGTACTTCGTGAATGTGAAAGGCAATCCCAGAAAAAGCCACCGTTTTCTCTCGCTAAATTCTACCATCTCTCTCCTCCTGTCCGCCACAGCGGGGTATCTCGCAAAGCATCCATCAGTTCTAACATTTCTAACAATTCCATTATAGTTCATATGACAGGGATATGCAAAAACTTTCTGAATAATTTTATGAAGAAGGCGATATAAAATCCATAAAAATTTCATTGAATCCACACGTTGAACGTGGTATCATTAGACGAGAATAAATACAGGAGGTTTTATCTATGACTGCAAAAGAATGTATCAAAGGGCGCAGGAGTATACGCCGTTTCACGGAACAGACCGTGTCTCATGAACTGCTGGAGCAGATTGTGGAGACGGCTTCCTATGCTCCCAGCTGGAAAAACACCCAGATTACACGCTACATCGCCGTGGAAGGCGAGGCGAAGGACAAGCTCGCCACCCATACCACCATCTGGGCAGGCAACGGCACGATTATCGACAGTGCTCCCATGGTTGTGGCTGTGACGGTTGTAACCGGGCGAAGCGGTTTTGAGCGGGACGGCTCCTTCTCCACCGGCAAAGGTGACGGATGGCAGATGTTTGATGCCGGTATCGCAAGCGAAGCATTTTGTCTGGCTGCATACGAACAGGGTCTTGGCACCGTCATCATGGGACTATACGATGAGGAAGATGTGGTGAAACTGTTGGAAATACCGGAAAATCAGGAACTGGTAGCCCTGATTGCCATCGGTTATCCCGCACAGTCGCCGGAAGCTCCCCAGCGCAAGCCGGTGACCGATTTATTATCCTATAAAGTGTGATGAAAAAAGTCGAAGATATAATTCTTTTATCTTCGGCTTTTTGTAAGAGCTTCAAATTTATTCCAAACATTTAATACGGAGGAAATTTAACAATATGCGTCATTTAATCAGCCCCCTCGACTTCACAACAGAGGAACTGGACCGTCTCTTTGATTTGGCTGCTTCCATCGAACAAAATCCGAAAAAGTACGCCCATGTCTGTGACGGCAAGATTCTCGCCACCTGCTTTTACGAGCCCAGCACCCGGACACGCCTCAGCTTTGAATCCGCTATGACACGCTTAGGCGGTCAGGTAATCGGATTCTCCGATGCCAATTCTTCTTCTGCATCCAAGGGCGAGAGCGTTTCCGACACCATAC
This sequence comes from uncultured Acetatifactor sp., assembly GCA_964617975.1. Taxonomy (GTDB): domain Bacteria; phylum Bacillota; class Clostridia; order Lachnospirales; family Lachnospiraceae; genus Acetatifactor. The sequence goes on from CAZUAP010000005.1 coordinate 18,179, forward strand.
GGGTTATCTCCTGCTACGCAGATATCTGTGCAATGCGCCATCCCAAAGAGGGCGCTGCCACCGTTGCCAGCAGCAAATCACTGATTCCCGTCATCAATGCAGGGGACGGCGGTCACCAACACCCCACTCAGACACTCACAGACCTGCTGACCATCAAGAATCTGAAAGGCAGACTCGACAACTTCACCATAGGTCTCTGCGGGGATTTGAAATTCGGACGCACTGTCCATTCCCTCATTCATGCACTGGTGCGCTATCCCGGTATACGTTTCCTCTTTATTTCGCCTGAGGAGCTGCGCATCCCTGACTATATCATCGATATGCTCAAGGAAAAAAACATTCCCTATGAGGAGGTTATCCGTCTGGAGGATGTACTTCCGGAGCTGGATTTGCTCTATATGACCAGAGTGCAGAAAGAACGATTTTTCAACGAAGAAGATTACGTCCGCCTGAAAGATTTCTATATTCTGACTGTGGAAAAAATGAAACTTGCCAAGGAAGATATGCTGGTGCTCCATCCCCTTCCCCGGGTCAACGAGATTTCCGTGGAGGTAGACGACGACCCCAGAGCAGCCTACTTTAAGCAGGCGCAATATGGCGTTTATGTGCGCATGGCGCTGATTATGACATTGCTGGGTCTGGCAGATTAGAGCATACACAATATCAATTATCGTACCGGAAAGGGGATTTTCATGTTAAACGTAGGAAAAATCGAAGAAGGCTTTGTTCTTGACCACATCAAAGCTGGCAAAAGTCTGGACTTATATGAACATCTGCAGTTGAATAAGCTGGACTGCACCGTTGCCATCATCAAAAATGCACGCAGCGGCAAGATGGGCAAAAAAGATATTTTGAAAGTAGAATGCGACATCGATATGCTGGATTTGGATGTTCTGGCTTTTCTGGACCACAATATCACCGTCAATGTCATCAAAAACGGAGAAATCGTGGAGAAAAAAGAATTGATTCTGCCCAAGCAGATAAAAAATGTCATCAAATGCCGCAATCCACGCTGTATCACCTCCATTGAGCAGGAACTGCCCCACATCTTCTTCCTCTCTGACGAGCAAAAAGCGATTTACCGCTGCAAATACTGCGAGGAGAAATACACTGAACCCTCGAAATAAACATCAAAGCAGCACAAAGCCCGGAGTACATAACCGCACTCCGGGCTTTATATTACACTCTCTATATGCCGTCCTCATATTTCAGATGCCTGACACATCCCATAGGCGACATTTTCCTCCTCCAGCATTTCCTGCATGATATCCAGCGCGTCATCCTCATCTTCCGCACACAGAACCTTCCTCTGCAGTTCCGTCCTCATGTCTTCTGCCAGCACAATCACCTCATACATCTGCATATTATCCCAGCTCCCTTTAGTTGCCGCACTCCACACTGATACGGTTGAAGATTCCCATAATCTCCTCCGTCTGCACATTCTGTTTCTCCGCTCCGGATTTATCCAGAATCACATTCCCCTCATGCATCATCACCAATCTGTCCCCATACTCCACAGCATAGCGCAGATTATGCGTCACCATGATGGTAGTCACCTTCTTTTTCCGCACCACCTGATTGGTGAGCTCCATGATAATCTCAGCCGTCTTAGGGTCTAAAGCAGCAGTATGCTCATCCAATATCAGAAAATCAATGGGTGTCATGGTCGCCATGAGCAGCGCCAACGCCTGCCTCTGTCCGCCGGAGAGAGAGCCTACCTGTACCCCCATCTTATCCTCAAGTCCCAGATTCAGCGGGCGCAGCAGCTCCCTGTAAGCCTCCACTCTCGCCTTGTTCACGCCATGTCCCAGATTGTAAGGCTTTCCCTTATTTTCCGCCAGAGACATATTTTCCAGAATCGTCATGCTGGGGCAAGTCCCCTTGGAAGGATCCTGATATACCCTGCCGATACGCCGCTGCCGCACATAATCCTTCTGACCTGTGATATCCACACCGTTCATCAGTATCTGTCCTGCATCCGCATCAATGCTGCCGCAGATGATATTCAGCATGGACGTTTTACCCGAACCGTTGCTGCCTACCACGGACACAAACTCCCCGTCTGGCACCGTAAAATTAAAATTCTGAAAAAGGCAGAGTTCATTGACCGAACCGGGATTATAATTCTTGCTGATATTCTTTAACTCTAACATACAGTCCCTCTTTTCTTGCCCCTGTCCATACTGATTACCAGAATAATCAGGAACAGAACCGCCGTAATCAGCTTAATCGCAGTTGCATCGATTCCCGCAAACATGGCAAGCGCCACGCACGCCTTATACAAAATAGAACCGATTACCACGCTGCTGGTCACCTTAAAAAAGGTCAGTTTCCTGAAAAGACTGCTGCCGATGATAACACTGGCAAGCCCGATAACCACCGCACCTGTACCGATGGAAATCTCAAAGCTCCTCTGCTGTTGTGCATAGATGCAGCCGCTCAGAGACACCAGCCCATTGGAAATGGACAGACCCACAACCTTTACCAGCCCCTTATCCACGCCAAGACTTGTGACAATCGTATCGTTGTCACCCACCGCCCTGAGCAAAAAGCCCGACTTGGTACTCATATACCAGTCCAACAGGCATTTCGCAATCATCATAATCACAAAGACAATGATGACAACCTTAAACTGCTGCAAAGCCGCGGGGAAAATCCCGTTCACCACATCGTTGTCAAAGATATTCTTCTTATTAAAGATAGGCACATAGGAGGAACCTGCAATCCAGAGATTGATGGTGTAAAGCCCTGTCATCATGATGATGCCGCAAAGCAAATCCCGCACCTTCAGCTTGACATGAATCAGCCCGGTACACATGCCCACAACTGCCCCCGCCAGAAAAGAGACCGGGAGGGTCAGAACTGCCGGAACTCCAAAACCACTGATTAAACGCGCAGTGATGGCAGCCCCGAAAGGGAAACTGCCATCTACCGTCAAATCAGGAAAATCCAAAATTTTATAAGTGATATACACGCCCAAAGCCAGGATTCCGTAAATCATCCCCTGCTCCAGCACACTGAGAATCAATGCCATTGGAAACTCCTATCTACTCCACTATAATCTCGTCAAAGCTCTGATATGCGTCCTCCGCATAGTTCGCCGGAAGCTCCAGATTAATTTTCTCTGCTGCCGCAAAATTCACATACAGGCTGGGCTCGTCAATCACCTCAAAATTCATCTCGGAAGCCTTTGCCTCGCCTTTCAGTACCTTCGCAGCCATCTGACCGGTCTGCTTGCCCAGCTCATAATACTCCAGACCCATGGAAGCCACGCAGCCGTTCTTCACCTGCTCCACCTCGGAACCGAACACAGGAATCCCCGCCTTGTTTGCCTCCTCAAGAACCGTCTGAAGTGCGCTCACCACCGTATTGTCTGTCAGATTGGTGATGCAGTCCACCTTGCCGCAGATATCGGCTGCTGCCAGAGCCACCTCGGACATGGCGGTCACACCTGTATCCACAATCTCAAATCCATAGTCACCTGCAGCCGCCTTGTACTGTGCAATGGTGCTCACAGAATTTTCCTCGCTGGTGGTGTAGATGATGCCGATGGTCTTCGCATCGGGCAGAATCTCACGAATCATCTGAAGCTGCGCATCCACCGCCAGTGCATCGGAAGTACCTGTCACATTGCCCACAGAACTGCCGTCCTCGTTTGCCAGCCCAGCGCTTACAGGGTCGGACACAGCAGTGTAAATCACAGGGATATCACTGTTCAGGGTCGCATTGTACGCCGTGGTCGCACTGGGAGTCGCGATAGCGCAGATTAAATCCACCTTCTTCGTCACAAAATTACTTGCAGTCAGTGCTGCAGTGCCGGCATCCGCCTGTGCATTCACATACTCCACAGTCAGATTCTCGCCCTCCACGATACCCTCCTCTGCCAGACCTGCCAGAAAACCCTCACGGCAGTTGTCCAGAGAACCGTGGTCTGCAAACTGGGAAATACCTATGGTATATCCTTCCTTACCGCCGCAGCCCGCCAGCGATACCACCGCCATGGCAGCAGTCAGCATCAGTGCCAGAACTTTCTTTTTCATAATCTTCTCCTCCAAATATTTAAATTGTACTACGCTGCAACCTGTTGGCTAAGTTCTTCAAATACTACTTAACGAAGTATTTGCTCTCAAATTCGGTCACAGGCATAGGCCTTGCAAAATAGTACCCTTGGAACACATCACAGCCTGCCTCTGTCAGATACGCCACCTGCTCCGCAGTCTCCACGCCCTCCGTAACCACCGTCAGTCCCAGATTCTTGGACATATTGATGACCGCATTCATAATCGTCCTGCTGCGCTCCTCATGGCTGGTCTGGCGCAGAAAGCCCATATCCAGTTTCAGCACATCCACCTCAATATCCTTCAGCGTATTCAGGGAAGAATATCCGCTTCCGAAATCATCAATCTCCACATGGAAACCGTAGTCCCGAAGTCTTCTCAGCAAATCCATCTGCTTGCTCACTTCTTCCATCAGCGCTGTCTCCGTAATCTCAAGTTTCAGATTCGTAGGACTGACTCCGTAGCGCTCCACAAGCGAAGTGAAAGTCTCATAAATATCCACAAAGTAAAAATCCTTGGGCGAAATATTGACGGAGATATGTAAATTCTCCCTGCCCTCGTCCTTCCATTTGCGCAGCTGCCTGCAGGCAAGCTCCCACATATATCTGTCCAATCTGGGAATATAACCGCTCTTTTCAAAAACCGGAATAAATTCGGAAGGCGGAATCATGCCGCGCACGGGATGGTCCCAGCGCACCAGAGCCTCCGCGCCCAAGATGCCATGATTGTCCACTGCCACCTGCGGCTGCAGATACATCTGAAACTCACCGGCTGCCAGCGCGCGGTCAAACTCACCCACCATAACCTTCTCGCGCTGCAAATCGTGCCCCATATCTTCGCTGTAGTATGCCACAATCTGCTGATAGTTTTCCTTGATGCTGCGAATAGCCATAAAAGCCTTGTCACACATAACGGAAATACTCATAGAACGGTCTATAATATGATAAACTCCCACGTGCACGTGCATTCTGTAGACGCTGCTGTGTATGATTCGTTTCAAATCTTCCAGATACTCCGTGTAATTACCTTCTATAAAATTTTCTTCCCGCATATACATGGCAAAACGGTCTGCCTCCAGCCTGCCATACAAGGTATCCTCATGGGCATCCCTGCGCATAAGTCCGGCAATGCGTTTCAAAATGCGGTTTCCGGTCTCCTCGCCAAACAGGTCATTCACGCCCTTGAAGTCCTTCACATCAATGCACACAATCACCCATTTGGTATCCGGATTCTGCTGAAGCTGTTCCTCCACCCTCTCAAAGAAACGCTCCCGGTTGTAGATATCCGTCAGATTATCGTGGGTAGCCTTGTACTGTTCATACTCCAGTGCCTGATAATCCGCGGTTCTGTCCACAATGGAGAAGAAACTTCCCACATAGCTTCCTCTGTCATCCAGCAGGAATCGGAACCTTACCTCGAAAGTATGTATCTCTCCGTCCAGCTCGCGCTTTTCCTTCCAGCTTTCCTCCCGGAGTTCCTCCTCGGTTCTCACGCTTTTCCAATCCGCATAATACTGCTCCGCCTGTTCCAGACTCTCATGTGCATCAAAAATATCTCTGCTCTTTCCATTGGCATACACACACTTGCCGTCCCTGTCAAAGCACAGAATACCGCTCTCCATGTCCTCCACAGAGAGTGACAGCAGCTTGACCACAATGCTCTTAGGCACATAAAACAGGCTGAAATAAGCGCTGCTGACAGCCAGCAAAGAATAAAGAATAGGCGAAATATCAATAGGAGAATTAACAAAACGATAGCCCACATTCCCCGCAAGCACCACCACAAAGCTCCAGAGAACCGCCGTGTACTTCCCCCGATACAGTCTGACCGCATGAATCGTCTTGTGGACGATAACCGTCATCACAAGCACAGCCAGGCCATAGACAAAGAGGAGATGAATTGTATATACGCGAGTCCCGTTAGGCAGGTATGTGGGAACCACCTTATAGCAGTTTTCCCACCCCGGGGTGGTGCATCTCTCACACACAAATACATGTTTCGTGAAGACATTCACAATCATAGACACGGTGTCTGCCGCTGCACCCAGGTACATAAGTACCCTTACAGGGATATGTTTTCCCTTCACATCCGTATACTTCTTCGTATAATTCAAAAGCACCAGCACCAGCCAGTCGGTGGCTGCAAAATACATTCCACGCCAAAAAACAGCCACCTGTTCACTTTTGACGATGACTGAAAACGCGTAAAACATAATTGTGACCGCTGCTGCAATAAACAAACACTGTAAAGACTGTCTCACTGTATGCTTATACTGATTTATTTTTACAGCTCCCACCAACATCCCTATGGAGAGCAGACAGGACAACACAAAAAATCCGATTGCCATTGGACAACTCCTGCTTTTTGATTATTTCCTTAATTCTAACATAACTACACAAAAATTAAAATAGGAAAAGTGGTCTTTTAAGACAACTTTTCCTAAATTTTCCCGAATATTTCCAAAGGCGAACAGGTTTTCAGTCAAAAATGCTAAACAGAGAAATCTATGTTTTGACCGACCTTTCGTTCTTCCTCCGTCTGAGCCCAGTCGCTTCTCTCGGCAAAGGTCATGTCCTCCAGCTTTTGTATCAGTTCTTCCACAGAGGATGCCGTGACAATCACCTCGTCGCCGCCCCTGACATTGCCGGAATCCTTGCCGCGTGCGAGTTCCTCCGTTTCCTTTTTTTGAGCCTTCTTTGCTTCAGCTTTTTCCTCAGCCTTCTTCTCCTCGGCTTTCTTCTCCTCAGTCTTCTTTGCCTCTTTCTTTTCCTCAGCCTTCTTCTCGATGCGCTCCCTCTGGGCTGCAAGGGACTTGTCAACCACCGCGAAGAAAGAAGCGTTTCCGCCGTCATTCACCTGAATGCCATATCCCTTTACACTGGCACCCGAGGCGGTAAGCTGCTGTGCAAGCTGAGATATGCCGCTTGCCGCATTGGCGATAATAGACTCGTACTGCTGGCGGTAATCCTCGTCCTCCGCCATCTTCTCAATTTTCTCCTCATCAATCAGCACCGCAATCTTGTACGGATTGGCATAACTTGCCGCACTGGACTTCGCGGTTTCCTTCATGTCGGAGCTCACCAGAATGAAATCCATGTTGGAATATTTCTTCTTCAGCTCCTCATAATACTTGGCGGCATTCTCGCTGAGCTGGGGATTGCCGATAGTCTTCCCCGTGACCTTGGACGTCTTGGACGCGCCCGTCGTTTCGCTCGCCTGCGCAGCCTGTGTGCTGCTCAATACTTCTGATACTGTACTCATATAATTTCCTCCTTGAAATAATCATCCAAACCGAAATCCTTTTCAGCTTTTCTCTTTATCAGAATAATTATCGGCATAACAACACCTTTTATTTACCCCGGTGTTTTTAATCTGTATCGGTACTCTCTTTTCCGTTCCTGCTGCTCCTGCGCGCGCTCTCACGCTGCTCAAGTTTCTCCTGCAGCTCTCTCAGGGCATCCCCGAATTTTTGAGAAGACATGGTAGGATTGGAACGGATTAACTCCCTCTGGAACACATCCCGCAGACCCGTGAGACGCTCCTTATCCGCCATATGCAAACGGTATTTCTCCTTGAGCTCCGCAAGCTCCTCTGCACGCTCCACCCGTCGTTCTTCCTTTTCTTCCCGCCGTTCTTCCATTCCTTCTCTGGTGAGGGCAATCACCATATCCAACCGTTTCTGCACGCGGGACATCTCCTCCCGGAGTTTCTCCATTCTGACCAGCACATCCCGCAGATCCATAGCTGCCTTGAAGGACAGGGCGAAATCCGCACCTACAAACGCCGTCACGAGAAAGGTCACCGGCGTCAGCACTTCCCCGGGAACTGCCAGCACCAGCCGCTCAATAGGCCGGTGTATCGTCTCCGTCATAAAAATCGTCAGAAGTCCCCATGCCAGCGAGGAGCCCAGACAGATATGCCCCTGAAAATTAAACCGATTTTTGGAATAATCCCAATAGCGCACCTTAAACAAAGCCTCCATAACCACACCGGTCACGTATTCCAGTGCCGTGGCGCCGATGCAGCCGGCAACATAGGTCAAAATCAGATTCCCCGGAAAATCCATGTCCTGAAATGGGGAGGAAACCACAAGCATCATGATGGCGCCGCTGCCGTACAAGGGCAGAAAAGGACCTCTCATAAATCCTCTGTTCACAAGCCTTCCCTTTTTCAGAGAGACATAGGCCGACTCAAAACACCATCCTAAAAAGCAATATACATAAAAGAAACAGAGCCATTGTGTCATTGAATAAGCAAACATATTTTCCATCCTTTTTTGTAAATGATTCCCCCACTTTATCTGTAAACCGCCACTTCCACGGAAAGTTTCCCCTTCCGGGTCTCCCTCGGCTCCCCCAGCACACGGAATTTACCGCATCCTCTTACGTTGACCGTCTCACCGGCTTTTAACTGCCTTGAATTGTTCTCACACAGCCTGCCGTCCACGAACACCTTCTGCGCCCGAAACAGCTCCAGACATTTCTCTCTGGATTTGTTATAAACCTTGGCAGCCACCGCATCCACCCGCAACGAGGACGCCTGCACCGTCATATGCTCCGGCTCCTCTTCCGGCACCTCCACGGCTGCATCTACCACCTCACATTTGACGTGAGTGTGTTTCACCTGCTCCAGATTGTCACAGATAAACTCCGCAATAGAGTCCATACAGAACAGATAAGCCTCCTTATCGCCCACCCGGATATCTCCGATTGTACTCCTGTCGATTCCCAGATTCATCAGTGCTCCCAAAAAATCCCGGTGGGAAAGCTGGTCTGCAAATTTGGCTGCCAGCGGTCTGATATGAATACATAAAATGGGAAACTCCATCTCATGTCCCAGCTCATCTGCATTTCCGAAACGCACCACCAGCCTGTCGGTCTCCTCCGCTCCCCCATACAGAGTATAGCCCACGTATGCCAGCTCACGCTCCATCTGTCGGAACACGTCCTGCTCGCTGAGCCCCAAAAAGCCTGTAAACGTAAACATGTTCTGGGAAAAGGCTTTATCCGCCAAATCCCGGAACCTGTTCTTCAACTGTTGTATCTCTCTGTCATTCTCCATCAAAACTCTCCATCAGCCCAACGTCACATCCAATACCATCATCAGTGCAAATCCGATTGCAAATGCGATGGTGCCCACATTGGAATGTTCCCCCTCGCTTGCCTCCGGAATCAGCTCCTCCACCACCACATACAGCATGGCACCCGCCGCAAATGCGAGCATATAAGGAAGAATCGGTGTCACAATATTCGCCAAAAGCAACGTAATCAACGCCCCGATGGGCTCAACGGCACCCGACAGCACTCCCAGCACAAAGGACTTGCCACGGCTGTTGCCCTCGCTGCGCAGGGGCAGTGAAATAATCGCTCCCTCAGGGAAATTCTGGATGGCGATACCTATCGCCAATGTGACGGCGCCCGCCATGGTCACCGCACCATCCCCGTTTACAACGCCTGCAAAGATTGCCCCGCAGGCTGCACCTTCCGGCAGATTATGGATTGTCACCGCCAGCATCAGCATGGCAGTTCTCCCAAGACTGCTTTTCGCTCCCTCCGGTTTACTGCTGCCCACATGAAGGTGTGGTATAAAACTATCCATGAGCAGCAGGAAAAAAATGCCTGCCATAAGACCTATCAGAGCCGGCAGAAAACTCAGCTTTCCCATATCTTCACACATTTCCATAGAGGGAATCAGCAGAGACCACACAGATGCCGCCACCATGACTCCCGCCGCAAAACCGGTAAAAATCCTTTGTAAGCCGGGACTGATGCTATTCTTCAAAAAGAACACACATGCAGCTCCCACCGTCGTTCCCAGAAAGGGAATCATCAAACCGATTGCCACATTCATATTTATAACCCTTCTACATATATTTTGGTATATCCTTTGTGTGGCCTAGAATCCTGCCAAATCGTTGCCCTGCAGCGCATACCACAGGAAATTGACCCCGCAGACCAGATGATAGAGGAGCACCGCCCACTCCGCAGGCAGAAAAATTACTTTCCAGCTTTTCCGCCATTCTACGGTATTGCACAGCACCAAAACCAGTGTCATGAGGAACACAAAGAACATTCCGTGCATATACCCCCATGAGAAGTTGGCGTGCATCATGCGAAAGCCCTTCTCATAAAAGCACAGAAACATTGCCATGCCCACCAGATAATTGTACCATGCAAACCGATAGATGAAATTTTTCCTGAATTTTTGAAAGTTGAGCACCAGAACTCCCAGCGCCAGCGCCATCCCCATGACAATGCTCAGCGGGATATTCTTGGAAAAATTGCTCCATACCTTTGCAAACGCAAAACCGATACCCGTGTCCTCGCCTTTTACATTGGTTCCCGTGAACACCCCGAAAAACTGATAGAGCAAATCCAGTCCCGTTGGAATCATGGTCACGCACAGACAAAAGGCATTTTTCAGGCTCTTTCCTTTACTTTGCACCAAATCCACCAGCAGCATAATGCCCATGAGCGGCACAATCACCAGCGTATAACTGGGTTTGGTAATCGTCATGAGAAACAGGCTTAACGCAAAAGGCAGACAGCCCTTCCATGAAAAATTTTCCCTATATTGCCGCAGCACCTTTGCCGCCTCAAAAAAGCAGATGACCGTAAAGGGTCTCACTGCCATATAAGTGGCGTTCCAAAACGGATTGGGCGTATAGATACCCATACAGCGGTAAGCGTAGTCAAACCCGAAAAACGCCGTGTTCTTGGGCGAATACAGATTTCCCATGAGAAACAGCACAAACACCATGCACGTCACGGCAATGTCCAAGGCAGTACGCTGCCCGCTGCTCCATTTCCCGGTGTCCAGACTCTCCCGCACCTGTATATCCATATAATACTTCGTCACACAGACGCCGAGAGCACTCAGCAGAGCCGTGGTGACTGCCACCCCCAGAGGCGCTCCCGCCACCAGCGCAACGCCCTTTGCCAGCGTGAAGAAAAGCGGATAAGGGAACTCATAGTCCCCTGCAATCCCACGCACCTTATTCACATAATCCGGCATATCCGAGCGGAAGGTGGGCACCTCATAACACTGCATCACAAACAGGTACAGCATCACGCCTGTATAAAGTGCCAGAAGGAACACAAAAAATATCTTTTCCGGTGAAATTTTCCAGTCCTTATGCAAAGCTGATAATCTCCTCTTTCGGTGCTTTCGTCTTTTCAACACTGACTGCGTGCAGCATGGGCCCCTCGCCCTTGTAATCTTCCCAATATTCCTTAGAGACGGTGGCAGTGACCTTCACCCACTCCTTCTGTTTCAGGCTCTCCGCCCCCGCGAACTCACAGGCGTAGCCGAGGAATGCCATATCCTCCGCACAGCAGGTCATAGCCATGCGCCCCGGCACAAAATATCCCTTGGGAAATTTCTCGGGTTTCAACACCATGGCGGTGAACTGCAGTTTCTTGCCGAGATAACGCTCCAGGTGGTCCATGGCATCCAGATACCAGATGCCGTATCCTTCATTGTCCAGCACAATCGTCTCCTGATTCAAATCATAGGGCAAATCCTCCTCGAATATCTCGTCAATCTCTCCGTTTGCATCCTCAAAAATCACATCCGCACCCGGATTGACCGCCTTGATATTGCGCTTATAGCTGCCCAAATCCTCAATGCCGTCACAGCGGTTGAAAATAATCATCTCGGATTTTTTAATCTGCTCTGCAAGCAGGGAACGCATATTCGTGTAGTACATCGGGAAGGTGGAACCGTCAATCGTGGTAATCTGCTGCTCAATCTTCCAATACCAGGGCAATTTGGCATTCTTGTAATTCCACATGCCATTATATTCTATGATGATGCGCTCCGGTTTGTGCTTTTTCTCAAGCTCCGTGAGATGGTCGGGATTAAAATCCGCCTCCTCCTCGATAAGCTCCACCACTGACCGGCTCTTGCGCAAAAGTTCCTCATCATACTCATTTTCACCCTCCTCGCAGAGGATAATCAGGGTTTTACCCTTAATCTGGAAATAGGGCTGTGCCAGAGTAAAGCAGATAAACTCTGTCTTGCCGCTCTCCAGAAAGCCATTAATCACATACACTGGTTTCATCTATGTGGCCTCTCTCTTCCTAGATTATGCTCAATTCGCGCTCTTGCTTATTTCGCGCCGAAAAGCTCTGCCAGCTTGTCCTCGCGCAGCCTTGCACCGATTACGCAAATCTTACCGGTTACCTCCGGCTTGCCGCTCCTGATTTCATGCTCCTCGGGTACATAATCATAATAAATCCAGGTTCCATCCTCCGCAGGCACCATTCCCTTGGCGCGCAGAATGTCGCCGTACCAGCCGCCGTCCAGCTCCTCAAAAATATGCTCAATCTGCTCCTTCGTGTAGGTGTTCGGCGTCTCAACTCCCCAACTGGTGAACACTTCATCTGCATGATGATGGTCGTGACCGCAGCTGCAGCCCTCGCCATGGTCATGGTGATGTTCATGCTCATGGTCATGCTCATGGTCGTGGTCATGGTCGTGATGATGCTCGTGCTCGTGCTCATGGTCGTGATGATGCTCGTCATCATCTTGTATGCTCTCCAGCATCTCGCGCATCATATCCTCCAGCTTGTCCGCACCCTCGATGGTCTGCAGCACATCCTTGCCATCCAACTGTGACAGCGGCGTGGTGATGATAGTTGCCTTGGTATTGTGTTCCCGAATCAGCTCCACAGCCGCGTTGATTTTATCCTGAGATACCTTATCTGTTCTGCTCAGGATAATGGTTCCGGCATACTCAATCTGATTCTCAAAGAACTCGCCGAAATTCTTCATATACATCTTACATTTGGAGGCATCCACCACTGCCACGGCACTGTTGACCTGCACATCCAAATCTGCTGCCACATTCTCCACAGCCTTCAACACATCCGAAAGTTTTCCTACGCCGGAGGGCTCAATCAGCACACGCTCAGGCGCATAAGTATCTATCACTTCCTTCAGGGAAGTTCCGAAATCTCCCACCAGAGAACAGCAGATACAGCCTGAATTCATCTCCTTGATTTCAATTCCCGCATCCTTCAAAAAGCCGCCGTCAATTCCAATCTCACCAAATTCATTCTCTATCAGCACCGTCTTGCTGCCATTCAGCGCTTCCTTCAACAGTTTCTTTATCAGAGTGGTCTTGCCCGCTCCCAAAAAACCAGATACCACATCAATTTTAGTCATTATTATCATCCTTTCTATTTCCATTTTTCTATTTTCTGCCTTGTTGGGTAAATATGCCCACTATTTCTTATTTTCTACCATATTTAGCTGAATGTCAATAAGCCGCTATGAAAATATTTCCTTCGCCATCCGCTTCGCTGTTTGCTCGGCATCCATGAGTTTTGCCTGTACCACATGCCAGGGTACCGCCACCAGCTCTCCCTGTTCATTGCCGCCGCAGAGGATTCCGAGCAAGCGCCCCTCCGCATCGCAGAGTGCACCTCCTGACATTCCTTCGTGAATTTCACATTCTGCCAAAATCATATATTGTGCAAAATCCTCCACATAAATCCACGAATCCGTCACCTGTCCGTCGTAAACCGCCAGACTGCCATCCCTGTATCCCATCGCACTCACCGCGTCTCCCGCCGCGAGACTGTCATAGCTCTCCTTATCAGTTTCCGCCTCACATAACCTCGCCAGAGTCTTTTCCGGCAATCCGGAAGTCTCCAGCCTCAGGAAAGCCAAATCCGCGTCCGCCGCCACCGTCACATCAATGCACTCAAGAATCTCTCCATCTGAGAACCGCACGGTAAGTACATCCTCCTCGGTTCTTCTGCTCAATACGTGTGCAGCCGTCACCACACCGATTTCATCTGAAATCTCATAGATGACACCGCTGCCCTTGGATTTTCGCGCAGCCGTGTCCCCGTCAGTCACCTCCAGCTCCACCACAAAATCCGCCGCCAGACCATCCTTCTCATTCTGGAACTCCCCACTCACGCTTTCCTCATTCGCAGAGTCCTCGTTTTGCGGCTCTGCGTCGGATGCTCCCTTCCCCGGCACACCGCTGATATTTCCCGGCACCAGAAGGAGAAAGATTACCATGCCCAATATCCACAAAAAAAGTTTATTCCTTTTATATATCACCTTTATCCATCACCTTCTTCATCCCTGCCCTTACCATATTAACGCAAAACAGACCGGCAACCCTGTTCGGGCACGGTCCGTCAATCATTGTTTGGGGGTATGTGTAAGCAAGACGATAAGCCGGGTTATGTCATTGAACGATCATCTATCTAGTACGGCTGTTGCCAACCGCATCAAGCGACCCACCTGAGAGCAGGCCGGGCAGACCTGTCGCTCTCCTTTTGGTCTTGCTTCGGATGGGGTTTACATGGCTCCGGCTGTTACCAGCCGGACGGTAGTCTCTTAAGCTGCCTTTCCACCCTTACCAAAATGTCGCTGCGCGACATTTGGCGGTATATTTCTGTTGCACTTGCCTTGGAGTCACCTCCACCGGACGTTATCCGGCATCCTGCCCTGCGAAGCCCGGACTTTCCTCACCCGGGCGTCTGAACGCCCGGCCGCGATCGTCTGTCTTACTTACACTCCCCGATTATATCTTTTTTTTGTGTAAATTACAAGATATTTTCCGGCGCATCCCGTCCAGGATATCTATCAGGTACCGATACCCCAGCACCGCAGAAGGAAACATCATCATATAATAGGGAAATACATACCTTGTCTTTGCCTCCCACAGGATGCTGAAGAAAAATCCGCCAATCACCGTCACCGCAAGCATATGCTGCAGCAGCCCACCATCCTTCTTTATCCCGAATACAAAATAACACAGCATCCCAAAATAGACGACAAACTGCAGCCTGTCCGCCGCCCAAAGAAGGCGGTCAAACAAATCCGTGCTCAGTCTGTCCAAAAAGGCTGCCACCGACTCATAATGCACATCCTCATGAACATAATTAAAATACATGGACTGGTACAGCGGCGCATTCCACTGGGATAAAATCTTACTTTTCATGAATGCCGCCATATAACCCGGCTCGCTCAGCATCTCCTGCAGACGCTCCGACAGCATCTCCGAAACCGCCGCCCGGGTGCGCTCCGTATCCCTGCCGTTCTCGTAGAAAACCTTGTTGGAATCCAGATAATCCCAGCCGCATCTGCCGGAGGTCTCCTGCAGCCCGATATAGATAAAATCATTGGAGGGCAGTCCCTGATTGTGCTCATAGCCGGACCTCAGCTCGTACATCTTATAGATGCCGCTGTAACAGAGCGCAGGCACTAACGCCGCCAGAACCATTGTCACCAAAAGTTTTTTATCCCGCCTGACAAGCACGGTCACGGCAGCTACCAGTTCAAAGGCAACAATTAAAATCATGGCATTCTTGCGCACCAGCATGGCAAGGGTCACAGCCGCGACGAATCCAACCAACAAGCCGGTGTCTCCCCGGCGCCCGTACCTGATTAACAACCAAGCCGCCAAAAGCGCAAAGAACACATACGGCACCTCGCCGTACACCCATGCCGTGTAAAAGACCGGAGCCATACAGGAACCGGCAAGGAGCGTCCCCAGAACAACCACCGCCGTATGCTGTGTCAGCTCCTTCAATATCCCGTAGACGCAGTAGACACTCCCCATAATCATCAGCACAAAAATCAGCTGCATAGCGTAATAATCCGCTCTGCCCAGAATCCGGAAAAACAGCTCCTCCAGAGCCGCCAACCCCAGTTGATGCGGATAAACCTCACAGTAGCCGCTTTTGCCCAAGGCATGATAGTCTCCCTGCAAAAACTGTGACGCACATTTGAACACGGACTCCTGATCCCCCTTAGGGCATCTGTCCGCCGCCGTAATCCACAAAAATCCCCATACGCCCTGCCAGAGCATTGCACAAGCCACAGCGATTCTTGAAATCCAGCTTTGCAATTTCCGACTCATGGTCTTCTCCAACCGGATGCCTGCTGCCACAATCCCTGCAAACAAGGCTGCCGTCACCAGATTCAACACCACGCTGTCACGGGTATCCACAGGATACTCATATCCCTGCAGCGGCGTCATATATTGGGTAAAACGCATTGCATACCACGTAAGCACCAGCATGATGGCTCCGCCTGTCAGACGCACCACCCAGCCGGCAGCACGGCACAGTCTGTCCCCTGCCTTGTCACACATGGCTGCCGTGTCACACACAGTATGTTCTCTCACATTTTTACTCATAGCCTTACTACACCCTAAAGCAGCTTCCGCCCACGAACTCCCTGCAGATTGAATTATTCGGCAGGCTCTCACTGGTCACATTGAGAAAATAGCTCAGGAACTTGAGCAGGCGTTTCGCCTCATAATACTCCGGCGCGTCCTTGGGAATCTGAAACAGCAGCGGTTCGGCAAACTGCTTAAGCACTGCCAGCTCATAGATGAGTGCCGAGTTGAACATGGCATCCGCGTCCTCCTGGAAAGGGAAGATGTTCTCCTCCTCTCCGCGGCGCACGGAGGGCCACATCTGGATGGTTCTTCTGGCATCCATTCCCCTCGTTCTGGCATCCCGCACCATGCGGCGCAGCAGTCTTCCATCCGTGGTGGGGATACGGTTGTGCCCGTCAATGTTCAAGGTAGTCAACGCGCTGATATAAATCTTAAACTTGCTCTCCTTGGGCAGTGCATAGGACATCTTATCGTTGAGTCCGTGAATGCCCTCTATCACAAGAATATCATCCGGACCAAGCTGCTTGTAATTGCCCTGATACTCTCTCTTTCCGATTTTAAAATTAAAGCTCGGCAGCTCCACTCTCTCCCCCGCCAGCAGCCTGCACATATCATCGTTGAACTGCTTGACATCCAGTGCCTCCAAACACTCAAAATTATAATCACCCTTCTCATCCTTGGGGGTGCGCTCCCTGTCCACAAAATAATCGTCCAAAGCAATCGGATGGGGCGTCTTGCCCAGAGTCCTGAGCTGTATGGACAGTCTGTGAGAAAAGCTGGTCTTGCCCGAGGAGGAGGGTCCGGCTATCATGATAAACTTCACGCCCTCACGGCTGACAATCTCCTTGGCAATCTCCCCGATCTTGCGCTCCTGCTCCGCCTCCTGCATCAGGATAAATTCGTTCATGGAACCCTTGCATATCTCGTCATTCAAATCACCGACGTTCTCAATGCCAATCTTGCTGCCCCAGTCCTCGGAGACCTTCAGGGTCGTAAAGAGTTTCTTCTGCTCCCTAAACGGCTCCACCTCCAACGGATTTTTCCGCGTGGGCAGCAGCAGCATAAAGCCGCTGTCATAAGGTATCAGGTCAAAACACCTCACGTATCCTGCGTTCGGCAGCATATATCCGTAATAATAATCATAATATCCTTCTATCTGATAAATATTGACCTGTGAACTCATGCGGTAGCGGAACAGCCTTTGTTTATCCTGCATCCCCTGCTCTCTGAACAAATCCAATGCCTCGTCCAGCGGGCAGGAACGCTTCATAAAGGGAGTTTTCGCCTCCACAAGCTCCCTCATGCGCTCCTTAATCTTATCCGCATTCTCCTGAGTGGGAGCAATATGTTCCCCGGGATCGACAAACAGACCATGCCCCACCGAGAATTCCACCCTGCTGTTTCTGGCGCTCTCCGCCCCGAACACATCGAACACTGCCTTGAAAAACAGCATGGTCGCCGTCCTCACATAGGTCTTGTGCCCCACGTCATCCTTCAGAGTAAAAAAGGTGACGGTGCAGTCCCGGTTAATCTTCTTGAACAGCTCACGGATTCTGCCATTGGCAGCAACTACCGCAATCATATTGTCATACCGTTCCTGATACTCCTGTACCACCGTCTCATAGGTCGTCCCTCTCGGATACTGCTTCTGCTCACCCTCAATCGTAATTGTAACCATGGATTTCCTCCCCTTCTCTCTTATGCTTTTCTCTTATGCGTTTCTCTTGGCATACAATGCCAACGCAGCCTCTAAATCCTGTATCTCAAGGCTGTTTTCCACAAGGCTGCGCTCGATACGTTCATTTCCTCCGTTGTCATCCCTGTGCGTCAGCAGAGACTCCTCGATATTTTTACAGTTTCCCAAACATTTTTCCAAATATTCCCGCAGAACCGGATGCCGCCTTTCCAGCAGCATTGCGCCATATTTATCTCCCAGTCTGCCCATATCTGCATCCGGACGTCCGCTGCCGTTCCTGTCTGTACTTTCCCACCGCGGCATTACACGAAACATAAAATAATACTTTCCATCCTCACACAATATGTTTTCGTCACAGACCGTAAAACCCTTTTCCCGGAGGAAAATCCGAAACTGCATCAGCTCTGACTGCGGCTGCAGTATCAGCTCCCGAAAACTCATCGCCACCTCCCGGCTCTGCATGAGAATCCGCTGCATCAGCTTTCCTCCCATGCCTGCACAGACGAGAGTCTGCGCCTCCCCTATATGGTATTCGGCAAGCCCGTCCGACAGGCGCGTCTCTATGTACGGCTCCAGCCCGCTCTCCGCGATATGTTTTCCTGCCGCCGACAGCGGTCCCTTCCTCACATCCCCGGCAATCACCCGGGGGCTGATGCCCTGCTGTACCAGATAGATAGACAAAAATCCATGGTCACAGCCCACATCCGCCACCACATTGCCCGGTGTCACCATATCGGCAAGCGCCTGCAGTCTTCGGGAAAGCTGCACATTTTTGCCCCTTTCCATCAATCCAGATAATCCTTCAGCTTTCTGCTGCGGCTGGGATGGCGCAGCTTTCTCAAAGCCTTTGCCTCAATCTGGCGGATACGCTCCCTGGTAACTTTGAATACTTGTCCGACTTCTTCCAGCGTCCGGGGATGTCCATCCTCAAGTCCAAATCTCAGAACGATTACCTGCCGCTCGCGCTCCTTCAGGTCACCCAGTATCAGGTCGATCTGTTCCCGCAGCATCACCGTTTCCACATTGCCCTCCGGCGTGATGGCCTTGTCATCCTTGACAAAATCGCCCAGATTGGAGTCATCCTCCTCACCGATGGGTGTTTCCAGAGACGCAGGCTCTCTTGCGATCTGCATGATTTCCATGACACGCTCTTCGCTCATATCCAATGCCTGGGCAAGCTCCTTTACGCTGGGTTCATATCCCAGTTCCAAAGTCAGCTTCCGCTGCATTTTTGACAGCTTGTTGATGGTTTCCACCATATGCACCGGCACACGGATGGTACGGGCCTGATCTGCCAAAGCTCGTGTAACGGACTGACGGATCCACC
>CAZUAP010000006.1:0-34794 GCA_964617975.1 uncultured Acetatifactor sp.
TACAGATGGAATCCGCACCCATCTCCTCAATCTTCTTTGCCATATCAGTCCAGTACTCCAGCGTATAGGCATCGCCCAGCGTGTAGGACAGAGCAACCTGCGCATGTCCGCGGCCTTCCTGCGCTTTGAACTTGTTGGTAGCATTGACAGCCTCCTGCAGATTGCGCAGGTCATTCAGGCAGTCAAAAATTCTGATGATATCGATACCATTGGAGATGGACTTCTGTACGAAGTAATCTACCACATCATCCGCGTAGGGTCTGTAGCCCAGAATATTCTGTCCGCGGAACAGCATTTGCAGCTTGGTATTCTTGAAGCCGTCACGCAGCTTTCTCAATCTGTCCCAAGGGTCTTCCTTCAGGAAACGAAGGGATGCGTCAAAGGTAGCACCGCCCCAGCACTCTACGGAATGATAGCCAACCTTGTCCATCTTGTCAATGATGGGAAGCATCAGTTCGGTAGGCATTCTGGTAGCAATCAGAGACTGGTGCGCATCGCGCAATATCGTTTCCGTAATTTTAATCGGTTTCTTTACTTGTTCTGACATTTACGAAATTCCTCCATTAAACTTTATTTTACACATTAAATTTCCGGATGTATTCCAACTTTTAAGTAATGCAATTCATAAGTCCTTCGGACTTATTTCATCGCGCTATGCGCGATATACATCAGGAAATTTGCGACCGTCTGCCCGAGCAAGCTCGGCATTCGGCACAAATTTCCTGATGTGCATTGCTTAAAAGACTCCGAAGATGGCCATGAAGGTACCGGCTGCTACTGCTGTACCGATAACGCCTGCCACATTAGGTCCCATTGCGTGCATCAGCAGGAAGTTGGTGGGATCTGCCTCCGCACCTACCTTCTGGGATACGCGGGCTGCCATGGGCACTGCGGATACACCTGCAGACCCAATCAGAGGGTTAATCTTACCCTTGGTAGCTTTACACATAATATTGCCGAAGACAACGCCTGCGGCAGTACCGAACATGAAAGCAATCAGACCCAGCAATACAATTTTCAAGGTATCCCAATTCAGGAACGCCTCCGCGCTGGTGGTTGCACCCACGGAAGTTCCCAGCAGAATAACCACGATATACATCAACGCGTTGGATGCAGTCTCCTGCAGCTGTCTCACCACACCGGACTCTCTGAACAGGTTACCCAGCATGAGCATACCTACCAGAGGCACAGTGGTGGGAAGAATCAGACCAACCACGATGGTAACGATGACAGGGAACAGAATCTTCTCCAGCTTGGATACCGGACGGAGCTGTCCCATCTTAATCTTTCTGCTTTTCTCAGAAGTAAGCAGTTTCATGATGGGGGGCTGGATAATGGGTACCAGCGACATATAGGAGTACGCCGCCACAGCGATAGGCCCCATAATCGCCGTCTGCCCCAGCTTACTTGCCAGGAAGATGGATGTAGGACCGTCTGCACCGCCGATGATGGAGATTGCAGCCGCAGCCTTATCGTTAAAGCCCATTGCGATGGCGCCGAAGTATGCGGCAAAAATACCGAACTGTGCGGCAGCACCCAAAAGGAAACTCTTGGGGTTGGCAATCAGGGGACCAAAGTCCGTCATGGCGCCCACACCCATGAAAATCAGAGAAGGCAGGATTGCCCACTCATCCAAAATATAAAAGTAATGCAGTAAACCACCGACTCCGTTTGCCGCGTCCTCGGGAGCTATCATGATATCAGGATAGATATTTACGAGGAGCATACCGAAAGCAATGGGGGTTAAGAGCAGGGGCTCAAACCCGTGTCGGATGGCTAAATAAAGGAAAAAGCACGCTACGGCAATCATCACGTAGTTGCCCACAGTCAGGTTAAAAAACGCTGTCTGATGGATTAGATTGCTGAGCGTATTAGCTATATATTCCATTTGTCGACCTCCTGTTGTTTTTGCATTGTCTATCTTTAGTTCATCGTTGCCAGAAGCGCTCCTGCCTCAACAGAATCACCAACTGCAACATCAATGCTTGCAACAGTACCGTCCTGAGGAGCAACAACAGGGATTTCCATCTTCATTGCCTCCAGGATAACCACTGCATCGCCTGCCTTAACCGCCTGACCTACGCTTGCCTCCAGCTTGAACACTTTGCCTGCTGCGCCTGCCTCAATCTTGACGCTGCCTGCGCCGCCTGCCTTAGGTGCCGCTGCGGGAGCTGCCTTGGGTGCTGCTTTGGGAGCTGCGGGTGCCTTCGCTGCCACAGGCGCTCCGGTAGATGCGCCCTCCTCCACTACTACATCATATACGTTGCCATTTACGGTAATGGTATAATTCTTCATTTTTTATTCCTCCATTTTGTGGTTATTAATATGCTTTGCGACGTTTGATAGAACGTACTACAAATCCGTCTGTAGATGCAGCGCCTTCGCTTGCTGCAATCGCTGCCGCAATGACAGCCACCAGTTCCAAATCATCAGTGCTTTCTTCCTGCTCAGCAATTCGGGCAACTGCCTTGTCAATGCCGGTGGTATGAGCAGTTTCCACGCTCTCCTTTTTCCGAGCCAGTTTCGCCTGTACCTTTGGAATAAATCCAAAGCAGGAAATAATCAGGGAAATCAGGATAAGCACTACAAATACGGTTCCCATTCCCAACAGGGTATTCAGACCTGCCTTCGCCATGGAATCTCCCATGGTACTCACGGTATTGAGGGATGCGGACTCCATCGTAAAGAAGAAGTCATTGGAAAACACAATCTCCGCCTCCGCATCCTGATTGGGTCCCTCCACTGTCACATTGACAATAATCTGGTCATCGTTGATTGTCGCAGTGGCATCCGTAATCGTTCCGGTCCCTCCGATTTCCTCATAGGTGGATGCAAAGGAATCCAGCGCGCTGACAAAGGCATAACCGTCCACTTTCAGAGAGTAATACTGTTCCATCGTGTACTCCACCTCCTCAGGTGTGTACTCGTTGAGGATGGAAGCCGACGGCGTATCAATCAACTCCTGAATGGTGGGAATCAGTTGGTTCTCGGCCATATAGATTGCTGCATCCAGCTTATTCTGCTCGTATTCAGTGAGCGTTTCGCTGTCTCCGCACGCCGTTAATCCCAAGATGCAGGCAATCATACAGGTCAAAGCCAAAAATTTCTTCATCTTACAATCACCCTTTCTAGACAGTGCCATGCTTTTTCACAGGACCATCTTCACTCTTTGTGAATAACATTTCAAACGCACCAATCACATATTTTCTGGTGTCAGCAGCATTGACAATCTGATCCACATATCCACGTCTTGCAGCATTGTTTACGTTCAAAATCATCTTCTCATACTCGGCAGCCTTCTCATTAATCACATCTGCCCCCTGACCGTCATACATAATCTTTGCAGCCAGCTTGCTGTCCATGGTGCCGACCTGGGCATCAGGCCAAGCGATTGTAATATCTGCACCGATTGCCTTGGAATTCATGGCAACATATGCAGTGCCGAAAGCCTTGTCCAAAATGACATTCACCTTGGGAACCGTTGCGTTTGCAAACGCATATGTCAGTTTCGCCGCAGCCTTTGCCATGCCCTTCTCGGAGCACATGGTTGCCTCATATCCCTTTACATTGGTCAGGCTCAGCACGGGAATGCCGAAAGCGTCACAGAAATTCACAAAGTCAGCAGCCTTCTCACAGCCCTGTCTGGTGAGCACCGCATCCATCTTCTCGGACACTTTGCCCTCCTCGTCACAGATTTCACAGCGGTTCGCCACAGCGCCCACCGTCATGCCGTTCAGGCGGATAAAGCCAGTCACCATCTGCTTACCATAATTTGATTTTAACTCAAAGAAATTGTTGTCGTCAGCCAGAATAGAAAGTGCGATGGAAGTATCTCCCACGCAGCCTGCAATCTCGGGATTCACACGGTTTAAGTCATCTGTGCACTCCACCACTGCCGCATCCTCATTGTTAGCGGGGAGGAAACCAATGAGCTCACGAATCTTTGCAAAAATTGTTGCCTCATCAGCCACCACGTCCACAATGCCGCTCTCCTCAGACTGGAATGCGGCGGAAGAAGAATCACACTTGGTAATCACATTGCCGTCCAGCGCATTGGGCGCATTCACGAACAGCTTTGCATTCTTCTCCTCCATAAAAGTAAAGTCCGTCAAGGTGGGGAACAATGCAAGTCCTCCGCCGCAGGAACCCAGCACCGCAGTAATCTGGGGAATTACGCCGGATGCTGCAGCCTGCTTTGCATAGATGCTTCCGAATGCCGCCAGCGCATCTGCTCCCTCCTGCAGTCTTACGCCTGCGCAGTCAATCAGTCCGATGACGGGCGCTCCCGTCTTCATCGCCAAGTCATAAAGATTGGCAATCTTTTTGGCATGCATCTCGCCGATGGTTCCGTTCATCACGGAGACATCCTGACTGTAGACATACACAAGATTACCATCAATCACTCCGTAGCCGGTGATACATCCGTCAGAAGGAGTCTCTGTAGGTTTCATATTGAAGTCAGTCGCTCTTGCAGTGATAAGTCCACCAATTTCAACGAAACTGTTTTCATCGAGTAAAGCTGTAATTCTTTCACTCGCTTTTGAAGTAGTACTCATGCTTTCAGCCCTCCATTTATAATGATACAAATACGAACAAACTAATGTGGGATAAATGTGTCCCATATTTTGTCCATGATAGTATAACATAAAAAAAGCAACTCGACTAGAACGAATTGCATTTTTTTACATTATTTTTCAGCATTTTTCACAGCAGCAGGAACCGTTCCGAAATCTCCCGGAGGCACCATAAAAAATCGATCTTTTCCACGCCGTCCGCGGTCACGACTGTCTCCGCCAGATAGGTGACACCATCCACGCTATAGAAGATACTTCCCACGCGGGTTCCCGGCTCCACCGGTGCGTACAATGAATCCAATATTTCACACTGCACTTCCACTTCCTCATCCTGCCGCATGAGCATCCCTTCCAGCTCCCGGTATGCCGTTGTCTCCTGACTGTCATAATTTCCCGTGCCGGCATCATTGGCTGCATTATCCTCCGTATCGTGGCGTTCCTGTATCTTGAGATTTACTCTCGCGGTACCGCCCAGGATATCCGTTCTGCCGTTTTGCACCACCAAAGGTTTCAACAGCGATTCATCATATGCCGTCTCCTCCCCCAGAAATTCCCGGTATTCATAATTGTCCAGTCCGTATTGCATCAGTGCCCTCGTGTCGCTCCATTTGTAAGTCCTGTTGTTGGGCCAGCCGCACGCCAGCAGCGCCACCACAAAGGTTTTGCCATCCCTCTCCAGCGCCCCCACATAACAGTATCCCGCCTTGTTGGTAAACCCTGTCTTGCCGCTGAACGCCCCTTCCATCATATTCAAAAACGCATTGTGGTTGGTACAGGTTATGTTTCTGCCATTCTCGCAAAAGGAATAACTCTCCGTGCGCGTAATCTCCCGAAACACATCCCTGCAGGGTGATTCCTTCACGCAATACGCCATGATTCGTGCAAGCTCCGCCGCCGTGGTGGAATGCTCCCGCTGGACTGTCTCTCCGTCCTGCTGCGTGAACGTCTCCGTGGCATCCAGCCCGTTTGGAGTGATAAACCATGTATTTTCGCATCCCAGCTCGCGTGCCTTCGCATTCATCAGATTGGCAAAGGCTTTCACCGCCTGTTTGCTCTCCTCCACCGTGAAATCCGACGTATTTTTTTCCGCAAGTTCCGCAGAAAGATAGCGTTTCCCTATGTACTCAGCCAGCACCACAGCCGAGTCGTTATGAGATTCCAGCATCATGGAAAACAGCAGGCTTCTCACCCGGTATTCCTCCCCCTGTCGGGCGTAGAGTTTCACCTTCGGCATGGATGCCGCATATGCAGACACCTGCGCCATATCATCCAGATTGCCCTCCTCCAGCACCAGAATACAGGTCATAATCTTGGTGGTGCTTGCCATAGCCATGGGAGTGCTCCCGTTCTTCTCATACAGCACTCTCCCAGAATCTGCATCCAAAAGCACAGCCGACGAGGCATATAAATCAATCTGAGGCTGTTCCGTTTCCTGTTCCGTTTCCTGTTCCGCATCCTGCGGTACAGTCTCTGCCAGCGTCAGGCTGCCGACTGTGCAAGCCAAAAATAGCGCGCAAAAAAGACCTCCTATCAGCCGCACCACATCTCTCACATGGTTTTTCCGCATAGGTTTTTCCTTCCTCACTGCGGTTTGCTAATATATATGAGGTCTCTTAATCTGTTTATGCGTTACAGTCCGTCCATATCACCTTGACGTTTCTGTCAGATTCGTTTTTTAATATATCAATGCCGGCATCCAATGCTGACTCAAATGTCAAGCTGCAGCTGTACCTCCGCCTCCGCCTGTGCCTTGAACTCTTCAAGCTGCACCGGGTTCAGCTCCGGCAAGTCCTCCAGACTCTTGACTCCGAAACATCTCAGAAATTGCTCCGTAGTACCAAACAAAAGGGGACGTCCGGGTGCATCCAGCCTTCCAAGTTCCGTAATCAAATCATACTCTAACAGCTTGTTGATGGCATGGTCGCAGCTGACACCGCGCACCTTCTCAATCTCCACCCTTGTCACCGGCTGTTTATATGCAATAATCGACAGTGTCTCAAGCACAGTGTCCGTCAGGGTCATCTTGCGGGGTGCCTTGGCAATCTTAATCAGATACTCATACATCTCCGCCTTGGTACAAAGCTGTACGGCACTGTCCAGCCAGGTCAAAAAGATTCCTCTGTCCTCCTGCTGATACCGCTCCTCCATCTCTTTCAGAATAGTCTTTGTAGTCTTGACATCTTCCTCAATCACTTCCGCAAGTTTGCTCACCTCGACAGACTCCCCCATGGTGAACAACACCGCCTCAATCACAGCCTGAGCCTTTACACGCTCCATACAATCTTCCTCTCAATTATTTCTCACCGTTACGCCACATTGGATTCAATCATGATATCATCAAAAATATTTTCCTGGCTGATACAGATTTTGCCCGTTTTCATCAGCTCCAGAATAATCAAAAACGTGACGATAATCTCCGCTTTGCTCTGCTGTTTCTCCAGAAGTTTTCGGAAACTGAAACTCCTGTGTTCTCTGGCATACGCCTCCACATAGAGCATTTTGATATCCATGTCGATTTCTTCCTTCTCAATCTTGCCATACTTGCTTCGGATAGGGTCTATCTTATCCTCCTGCTTGCGAACAATAGACTTGAAAATCTCATGGAGTCTGTTCAATGTCATATCTCCCAGCAGCTCCTCATAATCTACCGGCTGCCTGTAGGCTGCAACCTCCTCCGGAAGAGACTGCTCTCTGTAGAGATTGCGGGCGGCATCCACCTGCCTGTCCCGCAGTTCAAAGGACATATACTTATACATCTTATACTCGAGCAGTTTCTGTACCAGCTCCGCTCTGGGGTCTTCCTCCTCACCCTCCTCATTTACTTCCTTGGGCAGGAGCATCCGGCATTTGATGTCAATCAACGTAGCCGCCATCACCAAAAACTCACTCATCACGTTCATGTCATCCGTCTCCATCTGACGTATGTACTCCAGATATTGCTCGGTAATCTCCACGATGGGAATATCGTAGATATCTATTTTATTTTTTTCAATCAGATGAAGCAGCAGATCCAACGGACCTTCAAACGCTTCCAGCTTTACCGGTATCGCCATAGTTACCTCCACACAACAGTTACTATTTTACCGAGAAAAATGTTTCTTTTCAAGCTGAACTTACGTTCTGAAAATCCAATACCAAAAGCTCCCCCGGGTTCAGCATCCTGACCGGGATAGTGTGCATACCCAGCCCCCGGCTCACCAGCATGGTGCTGTTTCCCTCCTCAAATCTGCCTCCATCATATTTCGGGAAAAGCCGGATATTGGGCGATGCAACCCCCTTCCCCCAGAAAGGAATCCGCACCATTCCGCCATGCACGTGGCCAGACAGCGTCAAATCTGCCCCCCACTCGGCATATTGCGGAAAATAATCCGGATTGTGTGCCAGAAGGATGTTATAGCTGTTCTCGTCCGGCACACCCAAAAGCGACTGCATATAGTCCCCCTCCATGGGCTGCACACCGAAACGCTTGTAATAGCCTCTGTCAATCTCCGCCCCATAAACCACGATTCCACAGTTCTCCAGCTGCACATGAGCATTGACCAGAGGCTCAATCCCCAAAGCTCTCAAGCCCTCCGCATAGCGTTCTCCCATGTCGCCGTAGGTCTGCGGATAAAGCCGCAGCCTCTGTTCATGATTTCCGTTGCCGTAATATATCGGATAATCCTTCGCAAGCGTCTCCAAAAGCTGCAGCGCAATGTCCAACGTCGCCCCCGGCTTTGCAGTGAGGATATCCCCTGCGACCAAAATAAAATCCGGCTCCGTCTCCCGAATCGCCTGAATCAGTTTCTCATTATCCCTGCCATACCTTTTATTGTGCAAATCCGCCAGCACTACCGCCCTACAGTCCCGTTTGATGCGTGCATCCTGAAAAGTATGTCTCCGCACCACAAATCGATTGCCATCGTAGATCATAATCCACAGGGCAATCAGTACCAGCACTGTCAAAACCGTAATCAGTATATTCCACATAGTTTCTCTCCATCCGCAAGCTTTTCTCACTGTTTTGTCCATCCGCTGCATCACAGCAGGAAATATCCCACCGCACGTTTCAGATAATCTATATATGCAGCCTTTTCCACATCCTCCGCAAAAAGGATTGGCGTCTGTCCGATTTCCACACCGTTCAACAGGTATCTTGCCCTTCCGGCCTCTCCGCCCGCCGCTACCGGCGCCTCAACGCTCTCCGGCAGTTCAATCACCTTCTCAACATTATCCAGAGAATTGCCCTCCATGTCAAGATACCGAAATTCTCCCTGATAGGCAAGCGCTACCTCCTGCTCTATGCCTCCACTCACAGGCAGGTCGGGAAGATCATCCTCATTTGCATCCGTGTAAAGCGCGCACACGCTGAAACCATAATTTAACAACACCTGAGCATCCTGAAACCGGTCGGTTCCGGTTTCCGCCCCCATCACGACTGCAATCATATCTATGCCGTCCTTGTTCGCCGTTGCAGATATGCAGAATCCGGCTTTGCTGGTGGAGCCTGTTTTCAAGCCGGTTGTGTATTGATATTGCTTTAACAGCTTATTGGTACTGCTCAATGTAAAATTGACGCTGCCCTGTCTGGTGGTGTGCGTGATGTCCTCCATCCAAATGGTAGTATAGTTGAAAATGTCGGGATATTTGGTGATGAGCTCCCGCGACATGACAGCCACATCCCGCGCCGTGGAATAATGATTGTCTGAATCCGTCAACCCGCAGCAATCCTCAAAATGAGTATCTGCCATTCCGAGTTCTTCCGCCTTCTTATTCATCTTTTCCACGAAGGCCTCCTCGCTGCCTGCAAGATATTCCGCCACGGCGACACTGGCATCATTTCCGCTGGACACCACAATACATTTAATCATGGTCTCCAGTGTCTGCACCTCACCCTCCGCCAGATATACCTGGGAGCCCCCCATGCCGCTGGCATGCGCGCTGACCGGAACTTCATCGGTGAGCTTGACCTTTCCCGCCTCCAGCTGTTCAAATGTCAACAGCAGCGTCATTATCTTTGTGATGCTTGCAGGACTTCTTCTCTCCGCCGCATTTTTCTCGTAAACCACCTCTCCGGTGGAAGCCTCTACCAGAATTACCGAAGGTGCTGAAACCGTCGGCTCCGCCTGCGCCCTTACGACCGGGCAGACAGCAAACTGAATTGCCAACAGCGCCGCCAATAATATTTTGGATATCCTTCCGCGCATAAAAATGCCACACTCCCATTCTTTTTGTCTATTACAAAATATGGGAATGTGGCAAAGTATATGCCTTTATCGGTTTAAAAAACCATGACATCTCTCAAGGAAGACATCTCTTTTTTCTTTCACGTCAATATCAAACACCTTCGTGAGCTGTACTATATAATCGATAACCACCAGTACCAGCGCTGCCGTGACAAGCCGGATTCCTGTGTTGTAATTCACCCTGTCGATAATCCAATAAACACCGGCATTCACAAAATGAATAATTCCAATGGCATAAAATCCCCAGGCGATGGTGCTCTCCAGACAGACAATTCCCTTATAGTTGAAAGGTTTTTCATTGTAGTCCCACCAGAGCTCTCCCAAAAACTTAATCATGCCCATTCCGACAATAAATTCAAATACCGTTGCAAGTATGGCACCGATTATGTAAAGCTTGATATAATGTCCCTTCAGCGGACTCAGCAACAGATAACAAGCCACTGCGCCAAATCCATAGATTGGACAGAACGGTCCCTTGGCAAACCCTCTGTTTGTCAGCCTGTGATTACAGAAAGACATATAGATAGATTCCACCAACCACCCCAGCATACTATACAGCACAAAAGCAGCCAAAAGATGGTACACATCTGTCCCAAGCAGTTCTCGCGTCCACATTTTGTTTTCTCCTTTATGGCATCTTGTAGTATCTAAAACCAGTTTAGCCAAACTACAAAATCCCCAGTCGAACCTCGACCAGGGATTTGCACCTTAGTTATATTTACGTTTTCTTGCTGCTTCAGACTTCTTCTTACGCTTTACGCTGGGCTTTTCGTAATGCTCTCTCTTACGAATCTCCTGCTGGATACCTGCCTTAGCGCAGCTTCTCTTGAAGCGGCGTAATGCGCTGTCCAAAGTCTCGTTCTCTTTTACGATTACGTTTGACATCCTACACCTGACCTCCCTTCAGTCCCTCTAGTAACATGACTGATTGGGTTATTCTATGCACGAGGGATTCCCCATACACATTACACATTATAGCATAAAAATCTTTTACGTCAACTGTTTTTTGTGAAAACACGCAAAAACATAAAATTACAACATAAAAATTTTCAAAAGCTATTCCGCCGATTCCCCCATATACTTTTTATACAGAGCCACATGATCATAAATACATCTCCAGGAGCTGTGAGCACCTGTGGTTGCACACACATATTCCCTGCCGTCTGCATCCACGCCATAGCTGACCGCACAGTTTCCGGACTGCACCACATACCCGGTCTTGGCACAGAGCACCTCACCGCCGGTATCCTTATCCTCAATCCTGCGCAAAAACCAATTCGATATGGTAATTCCCTCCGGATGCTGTTCCGTTGCAGAAGTCGTATATGTATGGGCGCTCAAGACCTCCCTGCAGAGTTCATCGTCCATGGCCGCCTCCATAATCATTGCCATATCGTACACCGTACAATGGTGCTGGGCATCATACAGACCAACACAGTTGGTAAAGTGAGCCGTATCGGAAAGCCCCAGTTCCTCCGCCTTCTGATTCATCAGCTCCACAAAGCTCTCATGACTCCCTGCCACATAGGTAGCCAGTGCTACCGCCGCATCGCCCCCTGAGGGAAGTATGGTTCCATAAAGCAAATCTCTCACCGTAACCGTTTCCCCCACCGAAAAGCCTACGCTGCTGCAGTCGTTTGAATAACTGTAATCCGTAATATCAATGGTCATGGTAAAGGTATCATCCAGATCTGTCACATAGTCTGCCGCCACAAGCACAGTGAGCACCTTTGTCATGGATGCCGGATTGATAACCGCGAGATAATCTCTCTGGGCAAGGATGTCCCCCGACTCCATATCGATAAATACCACATTCGTACTGTCCACCTCATCGGGCGGAGTTTCCGTCGATGCCGTCGTGTGAGCCGAATGCTGTTTGACTGTTTTTTTCACAGGCTGCACTTCATTTCCAGAAACCGAATCTTCATCCGGATTCTCCAACTGCTCCGAAGGCAGTTCCGCTGCCTGCAAATCCTCATTCTGCACTGCACGGTCATCTCCCGAGCTATCCCCTCTCTTAATCGTCACGCCGCAAACCACGGCAATCAGCCCTATCACCAATAGCAGTGCTGCCGCAGGGATACCTATTTTCACAGCCCTCTGAATCTTGAGCTGACGTTCCTTCTCCCGTTTCATCCTCTGGATGCGCTCTTTTCGCCTGCGCATACGTTCCAGTTCTTCACCGCTCAGTTCATCCGCCGCATCTGCAATTTTCTTCTCCTGTTCCTCCACACCCCGCTGTTCTCTCGCCTCGAAGTCGCCGTCCACACCGTTTACCTCTTTATTCTTCCTGATTGTTTTCCTGATTTTCTTCACCGGTCTTTATAATATTCACAGATGTCTTGCCATAATAAGAAGCACACGCTCTGTTCACCCAAAGATAGCCCTCCTCATCCTGCAAATCCGTATATAAAAGCATTTCGGGATATACCGACAGTGGCTCAAAATCAGCCTGCTGGATATCTTCATCATGCAGAATCTCCAGCCGCTCCTGCCACTCTATTGCATACTGTTTTGCCCAGCCCTGCCGCCAATCGCGATAGGCTTTATAGCTGGAAATTTCCTTCAAATCAAACTTGTAAATAACGGCTGCCAAGATTAGACCCACGGTAGCACAATAAAGCACCAGATGGCGCCACGCAATCCGCCCTGCCACAGCAGAAATTTTGGTCAGAAAAGGGGCACCGGCATTTTTTACCCTGTTCAGCCAGCCAAGCCAATAGCAAAAATTCCCCACCGTCCAGACATGATAGGAATAATACAAAATGGCAGCCATTCTTCCGCCTCCGGTGGTACCGTCCACGTACATGGTAGCCACAATCTGTGACGCATAAAGCCCGAAAGTGATTAACGTAAAAATCAGCGGATACCGAAAATCATAATCTATATTCTGCACTGCCTTCCACGCAAAGGGCAAAATCAAAAGGAGCATCAGCACTACTTTTACGTTGGTCCAGGAATAAATATTTGTAGCGGAACGCCACAGGGACATCAACACTGTTACCACCACATTTCCCGTGGTTTCTCCGCCAAAATTTCCATTTATCCTCTGAGAATTCCCGGGTGCCAAAAGACATACCAGCAGGCTTGCACCGTTTAACAGGGTGACAAACCAGACCCTACCCAGAGCCTTTTTGTCATAAATCAACAGCAGCACGGACAAAATCACCAGTGTCAGGAAAGTGGACAGACTGGTGGCAAAATTATCACCGCCCGTCACCACCGCCAACAGCCCTGCCGCCACGGCAGTCACGCCAAATCTCCATCCCTTGAATTCACCTCGGACAAGCAGCACCGTCAATGCCAGAAGCATCATGGAGACTCCGTAGACAAAGGTGTAGTTTACCGAGCCGGTATACCAGTAAAAGCTCTCTATGGCACTTGGAGTGTACAAAATTTGCAATATCAGGGTCGGAATGACCACCGGGAACCACAGCCAGCGGTTGCGCGATTCCTTCCCGTGGAGCACAGTGCCAAAGAGCACAATTTCCCCGAAAATCAATCCTCCCAGCATAATCCACGGAACAACAGCATAATATTTTTCACCCCAGATTCCCGGCTGTAAAGAGGCAAAAAAGGCATTCATAAACCTTCCTTCCCAATTTTGATACTGCCTGACAACCGTTCTAAGGGAAAGCCTAAGAACCATTCCAATTCCCGCTCCGTTCTGAACTGCCTTATAGGTTTCCTTGCCATAACTCCAATCATCTGCCGACGGATAATCATACTTTGCTATGAGGAGCAGTGGAAAGAGCACTGCGCAGAGCGCCAGCACATAGCCGATATTGATAAAGATAATTTTTTTATTCTTCATTCTTGTCTCGCATTCTGCCGCTTTTTTCGGCTATTAAAATAGAGCCACCTGAGAGAACCCTTACAGCAATCAATACAAGCCAACTACTTTTCCGGGTCCTTTCCTGTGACTCCTTCCATTATCTGTCTCCAGCGCACACTGCGCAGCCTCAGCCAAGCTGCCCTTCCAGAACCTTTGACGCCTCGCTGATTGCATCCGCAATGCCCGCGGGGTTCTTGCCGCCTGCCTGCGCCATATTGGGACGTCCGCCGCCACCGCCGCCTACCAGCGCTGCAATTCCCTTGATGAGATTGCCGGCATGAGCCCCGGCTTTCACTGCGCCGTCCGTAGCCATGGCAATCATGTTGACCTTGCCATCCTGATTGGAGAGAAGCACCACAACACCTTCGCCGAGCTTATCCTTTAACTGGTCGCCCAAATCTCTCAGACCGTTCATATCAACGCCGTTGACGCTGGCTGCCAGAAGTTTCACACCCTTCACCTCAGTCACCTGATTCATGACATCTCCAAGCGCATCCTTCGCCGCCTTGCTCTTTAAGGACTCGTTCTCAGCAGTCAATGCCTTCACATCCGCCATCAAATGCTCACATTTCTCAACCAGCGCATTGGGTGTGGTCTTTAACACCTTTGCCGCACTCTCCAAAGTATTCTCCAGATTGCGGTAATAATTAAACACACCGTTTCCGGTCAGTGCCTCAATACGTCTCACACCTGCAGCGACACCATTCTCAGAGAGAATCTTGAACGCCGTGATTGACGCAGTATTCGCCACATGAGTACCACCGCAGAACTCCACGGAGAAATCGCCCATGCGCACCACGCGTACCGTCTCGCCGTACTTCTCACCGAAAAGCTGCATAGCTCCGGTCTTTTTTGCATCCTCGATATTCATCACATCGGTCACTACGGGAAGTGCCTCAGCAATCTTATCATTTACAATCTTTTCAACCTTTTCCAGTTCCTCTGCGGTCATAGCCTGGAAGTGGCTGAAATCGAATCTCAGTCTCTCACCGTCCACATAGGAGCCGTTCTGCTCCACATGGGTACCAAGGACCTCCCTCAAAGCCTTCTGCAGCAGATGGGTTGCAGAGTGATTCTTACAGGTATCCCCGCGGCGCTGCGCGTCGACTGTCAGTGTCGCCATATCACCCACCTTAATCATGCCGCTGGTAACCACGCCGATATGTCCTACCTTGCCGCCCAAGAGTTTCACGGTGTCTTTCACCTCAAAGCTGCCGTCCGCAGTTGTAATCACGCCGGTGTCGGCATTCTGACCGCCCATGGTGGCATAAAAAGGAGTCTCCTCCACAATAATCGTTCCAACCTGTCCATCCGACAGAGCCTCCACCAGCTCCGTCTCCGTGGTAAGCACTGTGATTTTGGAATTGTGCTGCAATCTGTCATATCCGACAAAGGTGGAGGTGATAGCGGGGTCAATGGACTCATACACTGTCACATCCGCACCCATGTAGTTCGTCACCTTGCGCGCTTTTCTCGCCTTGGTCTTTTGTTCTTCCATGCACAGCGCAAAGCCCGCATGGTCGATGGTGAAGCCTTTTTCCTCCAAAATCTCCTCTGTCAAATCCATGGGGAAACCATAGGTATCATAAAGCTTGAAAGCATTCTCCCCGGAGAGCTCTTTCTCGCCCTTTTTGCCCATCTCCTCCTCCATCTCAGCCAGAATGCTCAAGCCCTGGTCGATGGTCCGGTCAAATTTATCTTCCTCCTGAGTGAGTACCGTCAGGATAAACTCCTTCTTCTCCTCCAACTCCGGATAACCATCCTTACATTCATTGATGACCGTCTGGCTCAAGTTTGCCAGGAATTTGCCGTCAATGCCGAGAAGTCTGCCATGTCTCGCCGCGCGTCGAATCAGGCGGCGCAGCACATAACCGCGCCCCTCGTTGGAGGGCATGATGCCATCGCTGATCATAAAGGTTGAAGAACGGATATGGTCAGTAATCAGGCGGATGGAGACATCCTTTGCATCATCCTCCTGATAGTTTACATGGGCGATTTCACAGATGCGGTCGCGGATTGCTTTCATGGTGTCAATGTCAAACACGGAATCCACATCCTGAACCACCACTGCCAGTCTCTCAAGTCCCATTCCGGTATCAATATTCTTCTGTGCAAGCTCCGTATAGTTGCCGTGTCCGTCATTGTCAAACTGTGTAAACACATTGTTCCACACTTCCATAAAGCGGTCACAGTCACATCCCACCTTACAATCGGGTTTGCCGCAGCCATACTTGATGCCCCTGTCATAATAAATTTCTGAGCAGGGACCGCAGGGTCCTGCGCCATGCTCCCAGAAGTTATCACAATCTCCGTTCTCGTCTCTGTAAAAACGGGTGATTTTCTCTGCCGGAACACCAATCTCCTTGGTCCAAATATCGAAAGCCTCATCATCCTCACAGTAGATGGAAGGGTAGAGTCTCTCCGGGTCCATGCCGACATATTTGGTCAAAAACTCCCAGCTCCAGGCAATCGCCTCGTGCTTAAAGTAATCTCCGAAAGAAAAATTTCCAAGCATCTCGAAGAAAGTCAGATGTCTTGCGGTCTTACCCACATTCTCAATATCACCTGTACGCACACACTTCTGACAGGTAGTCACACGGCGTCTGGGAGGAATCTCCTGCCCCGTAAAGTACGGTTTCAAGGGAGCCATACCTGAATTTATGATGAGCAGACTGTTGTCATTATGAGGCACCAGCGAAAAGCTCTTCATTTTTAAATGGCCCTTCTCCTCAAAAAAGTCAAGATACATTCTTCTAAGTTCATTTACACCACGTTTTTGCATTGGTCTCTCCTCCAAAAATCCTCATTAACTCAATATTATAATTTCATTCCCAACGCTTGTCAAATGCAGAAGTGTATTTTCTTTTAAATTCTCAGT
Organism: uncultured Acetatifactor sp.; assembly: GCA_964617975.1. Taxonomy (GTDB): domain Bacteria; phylum Bacillota; class Clostridia; order Lachnospirales; family Lachnospiraceae; genus Acetatifactor. The sequence continues at coordinate 16,513 of CAZUAP010000006.1, forward strand.
CCCCATCCTCCTCGAGAAGCTCATTCAGGGACTCCCTCGTCTCTCTGATTTCATCATGATCGCCCTTTTTCAAAGCCGCCTCGAATGCCGTGAGACAGTGATCCAGCTTTTGCCTGCGCTGTCCCAGCGATTCCTCGTACATACGCTCTGCGCGCAGTATCACCAGCCTGTTTTCCTCATAATCTCTCGGCTGTACCTTCAGGTAGGAGAGTTCTTCCATGCGTTTCTGAATCTCCTCATCGCTCATCTGATTCTCCTGCCCCCTGATAATCAGCTTTTTAGACAGTCCGGTGGATACCACCTTCACTTCCACCTCCAAAAGCGAATTAATGTCGTATGTGTAAGTCACATCCACGGACTCACTGCCTTTCGGTCCCGGGGGAACCTCGATTTCCAACTCTCCGAGGAACAGATTATTTCTGGCAAAACGGCTCTCTCCCTGAAGAACACGCACACGCACCATGGTCTGATTATCCTTGATGGTGTATAGGCGCTCCGTGTGGCTGGCAGGAATTACCGTGTTGCGCTCAATAATCGGGCAAAATCTGCCGTCCTCATATTTGCCCGCCTCATACTCCACTACCACCTCAGTGCCCAGCGTGAAGGAACAAACATCCGTGAGGATAACCTCTTTGACTTCCTCTCGGCGTTCCTTCATTGCCGCCTGCACAGCGGCACCCAGCGCAACCGTCTCATCCGGGTTCAGTCGGGTATCCGGGAACTTACGGAACAGCCGGATGAGGAAATCCCTCACGATAGACAGCTTGGTCGCACCGCCGATAAGCAGCACCTCGTCGATATCGGAAAGTTTCAAGCCGGCATCCGACAGACTTTTTTTCACCGGTTCCCGTATCTTCATCAACAGCTCCTCGCAGGCTTCCTCATACTCCTTGGCGGTGATGTCCGTCTTAATCATTTCGTCTTTATACAGAAAGCTCATGGTGACGTAATCCTCGTCACTGATGGCACGCTTTGCCTTTTCTGCTGCACGCATCAGGCGCACCTGTTCCTTTGCGGAAAGCATAGACAGCTGTATATCATTTTTATGCAGAAATATCTTTGCCATCTCCTGGGTAAAATCTTCTCCGCCCAGATAATTGTCACCGGCCACAGCGCGCACTTCCAAGATGTTATGGTACAATTCCAGCACAGACACATCGAAGGTTCCACCGCCCAAATCAAATACCAGAAATCTGGTATCCTGCTCCTTGTCATAAAGTCCGTACGCCACAGCCGCCGCCGTGGGCTCTGAAATCATGCGCTCCACCTTCAAGCCCGCCAGTTCACCGGCGCGCTTGGTCGCTTTCCTCCTCTTGTCGTCAAAGTAAGCCGGTACACTGATGACAGCCTCCGTCACTTCCTCGTTCAGAAATGCCTCGGCATCTTCCTTCAGTGCGCGCAGCACAATACTGGAGAGCTCCTCGGGCTTGAACGTGTGCCCGCTGAGATTGTATATGCGCTCCGTGCCCATGTTTCGCTTGAAAGTCTGGGCAACGGATTCAGGATAGAGATTCATCCGCTCCTTAGCCGTCTCTCCCACATACACATTGCCCTCCTCATCCACGCTCACAACCGAAGGCGTCAGATTTTTTCCAAGCCGGTTGGGTATAATCCGGGGACCATCCTCGGCAAAATATGCAACCAGACTGTTTGTTGTACCTAAATCAATTCCTACTATCATACACTTTCCCTTTTTGTAAACCTTTCTGGCTCAGGCAGTCTCAGCCTGCCAGAACGCCCGAAATGCCATCATATACTCGTCGTAAGGCTGAACCTCAAGATTGCGTGAAACCTTCTCCTTCGCCTCATCAATCCTGCCTTGTCTGAGCAATAACAATACCCTCATGCCCTCCAGCTCCTGACACAGGGGCATCAGACAAAATCCACAGATTGCACATTCCTTCTCTCTGTCCAAAATTTCCTGCAGCTGTTCCTCCGAAAATGTGTAATAATTAGCCAAAAATTCTGCCGTTATCTTTGCCTTGGGGCGTCCGTAATACTCATCAACCGCCTTCAGGGAGGACCTGTCCATCCACTGTTTCAGTGCTCCGGCATACCGTTTGCCGCGCTGCTCCTCTCCGTAGAGAATTGCCGCAAAAATCGCATCCTCCAGACCTTCCTTTGCGTTATCTCCCCTTCGCTGCACGTCTTTTTCAATCTGTCTCCTGAAAAAATCCAACGCTGCTGTGCCGTCACCGCCCAGAAGTGCATACCAGCCTTCACAGTTATAGTAATCCATCACCGCATTCAGCCACGCATCCGAGTCAATTCCAATTCTGTCGAGGAGCCATCTTCTCCTGGGATTCTCCGGGCGAAGCTTTCTGCGCCATCTGTCCAGCTCCGTGCGCTCTGCCTGTCTTTCACCCAGCACACGATATATGCGCAGGATTTCACGATAATATTCATCCAGATACACATTCCAGGACTTATCGTTTGACCACTGCATTCGGCTCGCTTTCTCGGCTCCGGAAATCTTATTGGACGCTTCCTCCATGCCCAGGCGCGCCATACACATCGCCATGCTGTTGACGTGACCCTTTTTGGCATCAGCCGTTTGCTCATACCGCTCAAACAAGGACAGAGCATGTTCATTATCCCCGAGCAGCATATAGATTCTAGCCATATGGTAATACAGTGTATTCACCCAATCCTCGTCCCCGTACAGAACCGCTTTTTTGGTACTGACCAGAGCCCGCTCATAATCCCCCTGCAGCAGACATATCTGGCTGATGCTGCTGTATATGTATGGATTGTTGGGTTCCTCCTCCAATGCCTTCTCATAGTCTGCCAGCGCCTTCCCCAGCTGTTGTCCGCTCTTGTGAAAAGCTCCTCTCCTCCGCAGCATATAAGCTCCGGGATACCAGTAGAGATATTCATTGATGACGGGAAGCCCTGCCTCGTAATACAACATCTGCCCCGACTCCAGCGGCTCCTGAAAATCCTTCTGGAATGCCTCCAGGCGGCTGTTGAGCACCTCAATCTCCGGGGGCGTTTTGTCCATCTGATAACGGTATGCTTCCAGATAAGGGCTCTGAATCTTATTTTTCTCCGCCTCGTTCAAAAGGTCGCTCAAATCCTCTGTCTCTTGTAAATCCAGATACACCCTGCCCAGATGCTCATATGCGCGGACATAATCCGGAAATCTCTGAATACACATTCTGGCATTCCGCACCACGCCGCCCGCGTCCCACTGTCTGCGGTAGACCTCCATCGCCGTGGCTGCCGCCGCATATACCTGATACTCCTCTATGAGCCGTGAAGTCACCTGCAGACTCTTGTCATACTCCTCCATCTCCATATAAATCTGGGCTTTTTCCAGCCATAATCCGACATCCTTGAGTGTCCCCGACTCAACCGCTTCCAGTTCCGTAATTGCCTTGTCAAAATATTCTTTTTTCCTGTATCCAAGATTCCGGTAACACTGCATACGAATCAGGTGAGACTGGCGCACACGGTCTTTATCCCTTTCCTTATCCTCCTCCGATTCCTCCTGCGCCATTTTCTTCTCCAGAAGCTCCTCCCAAGTCTCCGCCAGCTTGACAGCCTCCTCAAAATCTGCCGCCTCCACATGGAGTTTTGCCATCAATCCGTAATACTCCGCCTCTCTTTCCTGCGAAATATAAGGTTTCAAAACTTCAGCCAGTTTAATTCCCTTGCTGGTCTTGCCGTCCTGAAGATAACACCAGCAAAGCTCCATCGCAGAATTCCAGTCCTCCTCATCCCGCCACTTTAACTCTAAGCCCCGCTCCAGCTTTGCATTGATTTTGACCAGCAAATCCATAAAGGAATCGTCCGCACCTGAGGCGAGTACATTCTCTGCACACTTTTTTGCCTCGGCATACTCTTCCTTCTCATAATACCATTCCGTGAGACGCAGATTCGCCATATAATGTTTCTCATTTGCCTTCTTCAGCTCAAGGAAAATCTCTGCCGCCTCATCTCTTTCCTTCAGTTTCCAGAAGATTTCCGCCGCATTATAGCACACCATGGTATTATTGGGATGCCTCAGGCGAAGCCCCTTCATAAACCGTACCGCCTCGTCATTTTTATTCTGAGCGCACAGAAGATTTCCTCTGCACACCTCCATGGCGGGATGATAAATGTGAAGCCCGTCAGCCTCTTTCAGAAGTTGCTCCGCTTCCTCCAGTTTTCCCTCCTGCAGCGCCTGCCAGCAGTTATCATAACAATTTAGGAAATCATCATAGGGCGCATTCTCCTCGCCTTCAAACAATTCAAAATCAACGTCCTCCCCGCGCTCACAGCGGTTCAGAACAAAGTTCACAAACTGCGTCGGAAAATGTTCTCTGAGTTTTTCTGCATCCTCCACAAGCTGCATATTGTGATTCAGAACCTTCCAGACAGCCGAGGGCAGTCTGAAATGCTCCATCAGGAAACGCAAAAGTTTCTGCCCGCATTCCTCCTCCCCCTCCAGGGAAAGGAAGGTATCCTCCTCAAATAATTTCTGCCAAAGCTCCGGATTCTGGCGGGATTTAATATTATTATAAAGTTCTGCCGCCTTTTCCAGCCACAGCCCTGACGGCGTTGTATCACGCTCGGTTTGCGTCTCCTCCGCCTCATCCTCCGGCTGTCTTGCATAGGCACATGCTTCCTCGTAAGCCGTCCGGAGCCGCTTAAAGCCCTCCGGATCATCCTCCGGGTTCGTTACGGTAAGTCTCTGTCTGTACGCATTCTTAATCTGTTTTTCATCCCTGGTAGGCTCAATGCCGAGAACCAGAAAACCCTCAACTTTCCCCATAAGTATTCCCTCTCAGTATATCTCCTCTCGTATTTCAAAACCCCTTTAAATAATTGCAAAACTGTCACCTATAACTTCCGCAATGACCTATCCAAATATCCATATGTAAAAAAAGAGAGCAGACATTTGGTTCTGCTCCCTTTTATCATTCTAGCTAGAATAAAAATTTGTCGGAAAAGTAAGCATCCAGATTTGCGATTGCAATTCTTTCCTGTTCCATGGAATCTCTGAAACGCACGGTCACGCAGCCATCGGTCTCAGATTCAAAATCATAGGTAACACAGAACGGTGTTCCTATCTCGTCCTGGCGGCGGTATCTCTTACCTATATTTCCTCTGTCATCGAACTCACAGTTATACTTTTTGGATAGCTCCATGAAAATTTTCTCAGCGCCCTCGTTCAATTTCTTGGACAATGGCAGCACACCGATTTTCACCGGTGCCAGTGCCGGGTGGAAATGCAGCACCGTTCTCATGTCTCCTCCCTCAAGCTCCTCCTCATCGTATGCAGAACACAGGAATGCAAGTACCACGCGGTCTGCGCCGAGAGACGGCTCAATGACATATGGAATATATTTCTCACCTGTCTCATCATCAAAATAGGTCATGTCCTCCCCGGAGGTGCTGGCATGCTGAGTCAAATCATAATCTGTTCTGTCTGCTATGCCCCACAGCTCGCCCCAGTCGAAAGGAAACTTAAACTCGATATCCGTCGTCCCCTTGCTGTAGAAACAGAGTTCTTCGGGGGAATGGTCGCGCAGCCGGATTTCCTCCTCCTTAATACCGAGAGACAACAGCCAGTCGCGGCAAAAACCTCTCCAATACTGGAACCACTCCATATCCGTTCCCGGCTTGCAGAAAAATTCCAGCTCCATCTGCTCAAACTCTCTGGTGCGGAAAGTAAAGTTGCCCGGGCTAATCTCGTTTCGGAAGGATTTACCTACCTGACCTATGCCGAAAGGCAATTTCTTTCTGGACGTTCTCTGGACATTTTTAAAGTTTACAAAAATACCCTGTGCCGTCTCGGGTCTCAGGTAAATCGTGCTCTTGGCATCCTCGGTAACACCCTGAAACGTCTTAAACATCAGGTTAAACTGCCGGATATCAGTAAAATTATGTTTTCCGCAGGTAGGACAGGGAATCTGTTTCTCATCAATAAAGCTGCGCATCTTTTCCTGACTCCATCCATCCACGCTGCCTTCCAGCTCAATCCCCTGCTCCAGACAGTAATCTTCAATCAGTTTATCCGCCCGGAAACGCTCGTGGCACTCCTTACAGTCCATGAGCGGGTCAGAGAAACCTCCCAGATGTCCGCTGGCAACCCATGTCTGGGGATTCATCAGGATAGCGCAGTCCACGCCCACATTGTGCGGGTTCTCCTGAACAAATTTCTGCCACCATGCCTTTTTTACGTTATTCTTGAGCTCCACGCCCAGATTTCCGTAATCCCATGTATTTGCAAGACCTCCGTAAATTTCCGAGCCGGGGTATACAAACCCTCTCGCCTTCGCCAAGGCCACAATCTTATCCAATGTCTTTTCCATAATGATGCACTCCTTCTTTATTTATCCAACACGATAATCACCGGATATTCTTCTGCAAAAACTCCAGTGGTATCAATGCTGCCGTCGTCCTTTATCTCGGCATTTTCGCTGACATATGCCACCTTATAGGGACAGTAGACCCTCGTCGGCTCCTCCAACAGTATCACATGTTTCTGAGCCATCTTACCTTCGCTCAGGGAAGTGGACACAATACTCTTTTCACCTTTTGTGTCAAAGAGCACCTGATTCATCTTGTCAAAACTGTATCCCGCAGCCGTGGCATCCTGCACTGTTCCGTAAAACAGCTTACACCCATTGTAATCCGAGTAGGTATCCGCACTGTCATAGCTGTAAGTGACCACCACTGTACTATCGTCACCCGGCAGGCCCTCAACACGCTCAACCGTGACGAGAGCTGCATCCGCAGACTGATGCGCCGTATTATAGGCATCCGTTTCCTCCAGCGCCATCTCCCTCAATCCATTTAAATCATAGTAGTCCTTGTCAAATACATCAACGATATGGGAGGTCACTGCACCGTCCTTCGCAATAATAAGGCTGGTGTTCTCCACCACATCCGGCACCTGCGCTGCTCCGCAGCCCGCCAGCACCATCACACAGAGCATCAGCCCTGCCATCACCTTTCGATTATGTATTATCATGTGAAATCTCCTTACTATATGTCGCACATTGCAACATACCATACTAGATTCTAACACAGAGTTTTGAGTATTTCAAGACTTTTGAATTCATGATTGAGAAAGCGTTTACAATAATCAACGGCTACCTGCTGTAATTCCTCCAATACACTGTCCGTCACGGTAAAGGTGTAAAGTTTTTCCACCGGGCTGGATGCGATATAGCACAGGGCATAAACCGTGGACTCCTGAAGTTTCCTGTCCTGCGGCGCACCGGGGAACTCACCGTTGACGGCAATCGCCTTCAATTCATAGATGCACTTGACCAGAGGATTCGGAATTGAGGATGCCCCCAGAGCCCTGAGGGACTGATACAATAGTTTCAGCATCTCTCTCTCATCATTGTTCTCTCTGGTATAAAAATCAGCTACCTCTGTGAAGTACATGCCATAATAGGCTCCCACATAATCCGTCATCAAATCCTCAAAATAATTCTGAATATCCGCTTCCGTCACGGTATATGAGTTTCGCCCGGCGTACAGCTTAAACGTGCCGAAGGCAAAGAGATTGGATGCTGCCGCAAGACGGCTGCCGGGTCTTCGCGCCCCCTTTGCAAAAGCCGATATCTTGCCCCTCTCCCGGGTGAGAATACAGACACGTCTGTCATACTCCCCCACGGGAGACTGCTTTAAAATCATCCCCGTCACCTGTATGAATTCCTGCATAACTCTCCACCTGCCTGCAATAATCCGACTTGCAGCCGGCGACCGTTTCCTCCGGCTGCCGGCTGTCATATGCTTTGTATGATAAATAATCCTGTATTTTTCCCGTGCTTTCAAATTGTTTCCAGTAATTTAATGTCTGCATGAATGCTTCCCCCTATCTGTCCGTTATGCAAAATAGGGTCTGCAATTCATAAAAATTTATTCCTTATCCATGCCATCCTTGGGATTATATCCAAAATTTTTCAGCAGGAAATCGCTGTCCCGCCAATCCTTCTTCACCTTCACCCAAAGCTGCAGATTCACCTGCATCTCGAGCAGGTCCTCAATTTCGGGACGCGCCTGGGAACCAATCTTTTTGAGCATCTGCCCACCCTTGCCGATGATAATCCCCTTGTGGGACTCCCTCTCGCAGACGATGGTGGCATCAATATGACATATGTGTCCTTTTTCTTTCATGCTCTCGATGCTCACAGCAATCCCGTGGGGAATTTCTTCCTCCAGAAGCCGCAGTGCTTTCTCCCTGATGAGCTCTGCCACAATCTGCCGCATAGGCTGATCCGTGATAGTGTCCTCGTCATAGAAAGGCTCTCCGTAAGGCAGATATTTCACAATGCAGTCCACCAGTGTATCCGTGTTATCACCTTTCAGTGCCGACACCGGAACAATCTCCTGAAAATCCAGTTCTTTTCGGTAGGCGTCAATAAAGGTGAGTATCTCCTCACGTTTCACCGTGTCCGTTTTGTTGATGACCAGAAGGACAGGTGTTTTGGTTTTCTTCAACTGTTCAATGATATGCCTTTCCCCCGCTCCTATATAGGTAGTGGGCTCCACCAGCCAAAGGATGACATCCACCTCATTTAAAGTGCGCTCCGCCACATTCACCATGTAGTCACCCAGCTTGTTCTTGGACTTATGAATGCCCGGCGTGTCCAAGAACACAATCTGGGCATCCTCCAAAGTAAGCACCGTCTGAATACGGTTTCGGGTGGTCTGGGGCTTGTTGGAGGTGATGGCAATCTTCTGCCCGATGAGATGATTCATCAGCGTAGATTTGCCCACATTGGGTCTTCCTATCAAAGTCACAAAACCGGATTTATATGCTGCGTTCTTTTCACTGCTCATGCTCTCCACCATCTCGTTCCAATTTGATTACTCTCTGGAAACTTTTTCCTATCTTTTTACTCTTTATTGCTTCCGGGCTGCTGACTGGAGATTTCCTTTGCTTGTATCTTCTTCTGCCTTGCCTTTTTCCCACCGCGGAAAATCAGCTTCACAATCATAACGATAACGGCAATCACCACCGCCCAGACTGCCATGTAGGGAATATGTACCACAAACCAGACAACGAAATCAACAATCCCATCCCAGACATCCCCAAGGCTGTCCATAAAGCCGTTCCCCAACTGCTCCCACACCGTCTCCTCCTCAGGTTCCGGGGTCAGCTCCTGTACCTCCTGAATATCCATATACACGGTGGCAAAATCCACCTTGTTGTCGTAGGTGCGAAGCTGGGACTCCATGCTTTCCAACTGATATCGGATATCCGAAAGTCTGCTCTCCAGCGTGATGACATCCTCCATATTCTCCGCGGACTCCAAGAATGTCAGCAGACGTTCCTGCTCCGTCTGCAGGGAGTTTTTCTTGCTCTCCAAATCCACATAGGACAGGGTCACATCCTGCACGTTCTCCGAACGGCTGGTAATATTGCCCGCCTCAGACACGGCATTCAGAAACGTATTCAACTGCTCCTTGGGAATGCGCGCTGTCAGGCTGGAATATCTGGACCTATAGGATTCATAGCCGGAGTATTTGCTGCCATTGTAGGTGTTCATGCTCTCTATGTAGCCGCCAAGCGTCTCCACCTGCATCTCCACAGCACTCATCAGCTGGTCGAATTCCTTTGTCTCCACTTCCAGATTCACGGTCTTAATCAGCTTGCGTTCATCATAATAAGAAGAATTATCCACTGCCTGAGCTACGCTTACGCTTTCCGTCGAGCCCGAGCTTGACTCACTCTCTGACACACCCTCCGCAGCATCATAGCTTGCATAACCGTAGTCCGCACCGTCCGCCGCCATGGCGATGTCATTGGTATACGCCACCGCCTGAGCCGTCATTGCTTCCTGACTATAGGCACTGCCGCAGGCGGTAAAGCCAAGCATTACTGCTGCGGAAAGTCCTGCCGCCAACATTCTCCCAAAGTTCCCGCTCCACTTGTGTCCTGTCCTCTGTTCTCTCTGCATCTTACCTTTCCTTTTCATAATACCCTCTCCTTTTCGTCTTCTATGGATTTATGTGTAAAATACGGTTGTCTGCATCCGCCATTTCACCTTCTTATCCATATAGACGTTTTTCAGCCAAAAAGGTTCTCAAGTTTCATGAAAAGTTTTTCTTCCGACTTTAATTTTCCCGCATTACCGACTACGCAAAGGAAATCATCTTCCATAAACGCCCGGATATGGGCCGCAAGTCCGCGGATATCCTCCGCTGTGACATTCAATATTTCATCCCGCTCTCTCTGCAGGAAAGCAGTATCCACCCCGGTCATGTATGCACTCAGGCTATAAAGTCCCTTCGCCGCAGGATTCATGGGCATATCCAAATCACTGATGGCGCCGATGATATATTGCGTGATGGTGCGCTCGTCCGCCTCATAGTGAGAAATGGTCTCGGCAGCCTTCTCATAAATCTCCAGTGTCTTGGCGAGATTGGGGTCTCTGTAGGACACGAAATAGCTCTCTCCCGTTCTGCCAAAACTGCACATACAGCCATAGGCACCGCCTTTCACGCGCACATTCGTCCAGAGGTACTCGTATCCCATCATCACCTTCAGCACTCTCAGCGCCCCGTTGTAAGGCAGTCCCCTCTTTCGGAAGTTCCCCGCACGGCACACATACTGTATCTGTCCGGCTGTCATGAATCCCTCATTTTTACGCTCAGGCACAGGTCTGTAACACTCCTTCTGCACCGGACAGGTATACAACTCTTTCTTCATATTTTCCACGGGAAGTCTCAACATCTCCAGAGCAGACTCCTCCCCCACGAAATCCACCATCAGATTCTCCGGTCGGAAAATCATGCTGGCGAGAGTCTGCAGTTTCTCGACAAGAGCCTGCTGTTCCTGCTCAAAATTCTCCTCCAGATGAGCGAGAACCCGGTAAAACGGAACGCCTGAGAGTTCCTCGCTGATTTTTCCGGACACACTTCCGTAGGACAGAGCCCTCCCCGCCGCAACGCTGTGTCCCGCCGCCATCATCTGAGACTGCATACGGGACTTGCCCTCCGCCAGAATCTCCCTCAGACGCTTGCCATCCGTGAAATCGCTGGTGAGTATAATCTCCTGCATCATTTCCACGGCTTTGTCCAGCTTGTCATAAAACGCTTTCGTCTTTAATTCCAGCGTCACGGTACAGGTGTCGGAATCGTCAATACGGCTGTAGGCATTGTTCACAGCCGCCATGCCGCCTGTAATCAGATTCATCTCGTTAAAGAGGTCCCCATAACTATAGTTCGCGGTATTTAACAGTCCCAGACAGCCCTTCAAAATTCCTATATACGGGAAATATTCCTGCGGTATCTCATCCAGTTTAAAAATCAATCTCAGATAACCGATTCCATTGGTGTAAAGATTGTGGTACAGGAGGGTGGTATCACCGATGTTTCTCACCTCATTCACGGGAGCCGCCGCCTCTTTTTTCAAATCCTTTCGGGAAAGCAGCGGAATTTTAGCCAGCTCCTCGGGCGCATCCTCCGTCTCCTGAAACTCCCGCAGTTTCCGGCTTTCCTCCCGGACTGTCTGCAGTTCCTCCTCGGACATGGCAGCCTTTCTTGCCGCAAGTTTTTCCGCCAGCGCATTCTCCTGACTTTCAAGCAGTCCCTCCACCGGTTTCAGCACTACCACACTGTGGTGACTGTTCTGCAGGAGATATTTCTCCACCAGCTGCTCAAACAGCCCGGAGGACACCTTTTCCCTCAGCCCCTTGAAAATGTCAATCAGCTCCAGATATATAAACGGCTTGCTCTCGTCATAGAGCCAGCTGTCCAACATCTGAAGACCGTACATCAGTCCCTTGGGATAGGAGCCGAAATCCGCCTCTCTGTATTTGAATTCATAATAGTTCAACCCAGCCAAAAGAGCCTTTTCGTCAAATCCCTCCCTGACGATTTTCTCCAGCACCTCCCGCACGGTATCCACAAACTCCTGCTGCCTGTCAAGGGAAGTTCCCTTTGCAATAACGCTGAAATAAGGCTGTTTGATTCCATTTTCCCAAATGCTGTAGACATCCTTTCCAAGCCCTCTGTCCACCAGGGTCTGTTTCAGAGGTGCCCCAGGTGCTGAACACAATGCGTAATCTAAAATCTGGAAGGCGACACACAGCTCCTGATTAGTGCTCTCTCCCACGGAATAATTGATGGAGAGATAGGTATTCTCCTCCGCATCCTCCCCTTCATTCAGAGGATATTCCTTGACGACTTCACGCAATGCCGCCCCGTTCTCCGGCTCTCTCCTAATCTCGGAATCTATCTCCAGCGTCTCAAAGGCAGACAGATAATGCTCGTCGATAAAGGCAAGTTTTTCCGCCATATCCATATCTCCGTAGAGATAGATGTAGCTGTTGGAGGGATGATAATACTTTCTGTGAAAATCCAAGAACTCCTCATATCCCAGTTCCGGTATGACCTCCGGGTCTCCGCCCGACTCCACACCATAGGTGGTATGAGGATACAGGGAATTCATAATCGCCGTCTCCAGCACATCATCCGCCGAAGAATAGGCTCCCTTCATCTCATTATACACCACGCCGTTCACGGAAAGCTCTCCTGAGCTCTCATCCAGCTCATAGTGCCAGCCCTCCTGGCAGAAGATTTCTTTCTTTTGATAGATATTCGGATAAAACACTGCGTCCAGATATACGTGCATGAGATTCTGAAAATCCTTGTCGTTGCAGCTCGCCACGGGATACATCGTCTTGTCCGAATAAGTCATGGCATTCAGGAAAGTATTTAGCGAGCCCTTCACCAGCTCCACAAACGGATCCTTCACCGGGAATTCCCTTGAACCGCACAATACCGAATGCTCCAGAATATGGGGCACACCGGTGGAATCCGTGGGCGGCGTGCGAAAACCGATGTAAAATACTTTATTCTCATCGTCGTTGGCAAGCAGTGCAACCTTCTCCCCTGTCTTTTTATGTCTCATGAGCACACTCATGCTGCCAATGTCCGTAATCTCTCTCTGTTCGATAATCTCATATGCCGCGAGGTCTGCAATGTCTTCTATGCCTCGATACTTATTTTCCTTCATGCTCTGTCCTCTCTCCACAATAATATAATCATATTATATATTATAATTCCTGTATCTCAAAATCCCATCAGCGCCAGCTTGCTCAGCATGAGCTCCTGCACCACCAGCCCTACGCTCTCCTTCTCCTCTACCGGCATCTTTACAAGCTGCTCCACGGTCAGATTTTTCGTGGTATATGCCTTTTTCCCTTTCCCAGAAAGCCCTCTCTTTTCCTGAATAAGATTCACCTTCACACGGGCTTTCAACTGTGTATATATCTTCACATTAAAGCTCTTTGCCGGCAGATAATAAAGATGGGTCTCCAGCGTATCCTCCTCATCCGCCTCCGGCAGAATATAGCGTTCCACCACAAGCCGGAACTTGAAGGGGATGTTCTCCTGCTCCAGGAGTTCCCCCAAGGTATATTTGCATCCAATATACAGGCTGGATACGTCCTGCATACAATATTTATAATCCTCGTAGGTCGTCTTATTCATCTGCCAAATCCTCTATCTTAAATCCGCTCAGGCGCATGGCTTCCCGGATACGATTCTCGCTCAGCCCCGTCTCTCCTGCCAGCTCCTGCACAGTCACCTTGCGGCGCAGCTCCTCCGCCAGATTTCTCGCCTCATCCGCCACCTTGTTGACGCGGTCTGCCACTTTCTGGTCTGCCTTCCCGTTTTCCACATTCTCAGCAATATACTCCTCCATGGCATCCATTATCATCTTGGCAAGCATTCCCTGTGCCTCGTCCGGGCGTTCCAAGCTACCCAGCATCCCGACACCGAAAGCAAGCGCTACATTGCCCTCGCCAATCAAATCCTCCAGATAGACGCCCTGCCCTGCGTATAACTTGGCAACCTCTGCCACATCCTTCAGATAAATCTCAATCATCCTGCTCTGGGCGTCCAAATCCCCCGCCATGGCAGAAATAGTATATGCCTCTATCTGCCCCTTGGTATATGCCGGCAGCTGCGCAACCTCATCCAGATAATCCTGCAGATAATCTCTCTCCTCCTCCGTGAGATAATCGTCAGGATTCACCGGCTGACCAATTCCCACCTTATGTTTCACCAGATAATCGTACACAAGCTGCATCTGTTCTTCGCTCAGTTTCAGCTCGGCAAACGCCTCCTGCACCTGTTCCTCGCTGACGCAGTTGCCCTGCTCCTTTGCCAGACTGCGCACTTTCTCCAAGGTCTGCGCAAACAACACTTCCTGATTCATATATCTTCTCCTGCTTTTTATTCTTTCATTCAACGGAACCTTTACCTATCCCGTTTGATTTTATATGCTCCTCACACCTTGTGTTCGTGGGTGAAAAGATGATGCTGACAATACTCGTAATTTCCCACACACTTCGAGCAGTAGCGAAATTCCAGAGTAGGGTCATCCGCGTCCGTCTGTCCGCAGATGCAGCACCTGTGTCCGCCCTGTCTCTCGCCCTCCCGCACCTGATGCTTAAACTGTACCTTGCGCTTGATTTGTTTCGGTCTCAGATATGACAGCCTGCGCCCGGTCAGCCAGAAAATCAGGAAATTGACCAAAGATGCCGCAATCGCTACCATGCTGAACCAGTATGCCGGATGATACAGCAGTCCGTACATGAAACTCTGTGCCATATTAATCAACAGCAGCACGGCATAGAGGATACCCAGCCACTTCACCTTCACCGGGATGACAAACATCAGAAGGACCTGATTGTCCGGATAGGTGGCAGCATATGCCAAAAAGATAGACATATTGATATAGTAGGTGCTGAACATTCCTGCCGCAGCAGCAAAAAAGCTCACAGCCACCGATGCGACCCTCAATTCCGGAAACAGCAGATAGCAGACACCCATGCAAAGGATGCTCGCCACCACCGTAATCAGCATGCCTCCGAAAATATACACATTGTAGCGGTAGGTTCCCCAGGTGCGCTCCAGACTGGTGCCGATGCTGTAATAAAAAATCAGCATAATCAGCGTGAAGATATCCAAATCCGAGGGCGGACTGATAATCCAGGTAAACACGCGCCAAATCTGCCCGTGCAGAATCTGATAGGGATCCAGCGTAAGATAATCCATAAACACCGGATTGACCAAATCTATGATATAACCCGCCACATAACACATCACCAGAATCAATGACAGATTCGGTATGGCGTACCTGCCGAATTTTCTCTCAAAATTACTCATTCCACCATTGTTTTGCCTCATATTTTCCCATCCCTTTTTAACTTCTGAAAATTTTTTGTCCGGATGACACATAGATATATTTTAGCATGAGCCTTTCCATAAGTAAACCAGATTTTGTTCGTTGCATTTTGTCCATATTTGGCGTATAATAGCTAGAAATGTCGTTTTTTACACACAAGGAAGGATGAGATTATGAATTGTCCCAAAAATCATGCCACACTCGGCATTGACATAGGTTCAACCACAGTTAAAATTGCAATTTTAGATGACCAACACAATATTCTGTTTTCCGATTATGAGCGCCATTATGCCAACATTCGGGAGACTCTGTCTGCACTGCTGCAGAAAGCATACAAACAGCTTGGAAATCTGACGCTCCACCCCATGATTACCGGTTCCGGCGGACTGACGCTGGCAAACCATCTGGGGGTTCCCTTCACTCAGGAGGTAATCGCCGTTGCCACCTCATTAAAAGAGCTGGCGCCCAAGACGGATGTCGCCATCGAGCTGGGCGGCGAGGACGCCAAGATTATCTACTTTGAGGGCGGCAATGTAGAGCAGCGAATGAACGGTATCTGCGCCGGGGGCACAGGTTCCTTTATCGACCAGATGGCATCCCTGATTCAGACGGATGCCGCCGGTCTGAATCAGTATGCCAAAAATTACCAATCCCTGTATACCATCGCCGCGCGCTGCGGCGTGTTTGCCAAGACTGATATCCAGCCTCTGATTAACGAGGGCGCCACCAAGGAAGATTTGGCTGCCTCCATCTTTCAGGCGGTAGTCAACCAGACCATCTCCGGTCTCGCCTGCGGCAAACCCATCCGGGGGCACGTGGCATTTCTCGGCGGTCCCCTGCACTTTCTGGACCAGTTGAAGGCTGCCTTTATCCGCACTCTGAAACTGGACGAGGAACATATTATCGACACGGACAACTCCCACCTCTTTGCAGCCATCGGCTCCGCATTGAATGCCAAAGAGGAAGTGTCCTATACGATGGAGGAGATGGTCAACAAACTCTCCGACAATATCAAGATGGAATTTGAGGTGGAGCGCATGGAGCCTCTGTTTGAAAACGAGGCTGCCTATGAGGAATTTAAAAAACGCCACAGCACCCATCATGTCACCACCGGTGACTTATCCTCCTACAAGGGCAATGCCTTTCTGGGAATCGATGCAGGCTCCACCACCACCAAGATTGCGCTGGTCGGCGAGGACGGGCAACTGCTTTATTCCTTTTACTCCGGCAATGACGGCAGCCCACTGAACACTGCCATCCGCTCCCTGAAGGAGATTTATGCCATGCTGCCCGAGGATGTCAAAATCGTCCGCTCCTGCTCCACCGGCTACGGTGAGGCACTGATGAAGGCTGCATTCCTTCTGGACGACGGCGAGGTGGAGACCGTGGCGCACTACAATGCCGCCGCCTTCTTCAACCCCGAGGTGGACTGCATTCTGGACATCGGCGGTCAGGATATGAAATGTATCAAAATCAAGAACGGTACGGTGGACAGTGTGCAGCTGAATGAGGCGTGCTCCTCCGGCTGCGGTTCCTTCATTGAGACCTTCGCCAAATCCTTAAACTACAGTGTGCAGGATTTTGCGCAGGCAGCCCTCTTTGCAGAGCATCCCATCGATTTGGGAACCCGTTGCACCGTGTTCATGAATTCCAAGGTAAAACAGGCTCAGAAGGAAGGCGCATCCGTTGCCGACATCTCCGCCGGTCTTGCCTACTCGGTCATCAAGAACGCATTATTTAAGGTAATCAAGGTGTCCGATGCCTCTGAGCTCGGAACCAATATCGTGGTGCAGGGCGGCACCTTCTACAACGATGCCGTCCTCAGAAGTTTTGAGAAAATCGCAGACTGTCAGGCAATACGCCCGGATATCGCCGGTATCATGGGTGCTTTCGGCGCTGCCCTGATTGCCCGCGACAACTATACTCCGGGATATGAGACCTCCATGCTCTCCTACGAGAAAATCTGCTCCCTGCAGTTCGAGACCAGCATGGCAAAATGTAAGGGCTGTACCAACAGCTGCCGTCTGACTATCAACAAGTTCTCCGGCGGTCGTCAGTTTATCTCCGGCAACCGCTGCGAACGCGGCATCGGCGGCAAGAAAAACGCCAACAATGTGCCTAATTTGTTCGAGTACAAGCTGAACAGACTTTTCTCCTATCCCGCGCTGGACGCTGACAAAGCTCCCAGAGGTACGGTGGGGATTCCCAGAGTGCTGAATATGTACGAAAACTATCCCTTCTGGCATACCTTTTTCACCGAGCTGGGATACCGCGTGGTGCTCTCCCCCAGCTCCAACCGCAAAATTTATGAGCTGGGCATCGAGTCCATCCCCAGCGAGTCCGAGTGCTATCCCGCCAAGCTGGCCCACGGTCACGTGACGTGGCTGATTAAGCAGGGTGTGAAGTTCATCTTCTACCCGGCACTCTTTTATGAGCGCAACGAGTTCGAGGGGGCCAACAATCACTACAACTGCCCGATTGTCACCTCCTACTCCGAAAATATCAAGAACAACGTGGAGGAAATTTCCAGCGGCGAGATTACCTTCCGCAATCCCTTTATGTCCTTCCGCGACATTAACACTGTCACCGAAGCTCTGACAAAGGAATTTGCGGAACTCCCCGCAAAGGAGATTGCCGATGCCTGCAAAAAAGCATGGGAGGAACTTGCCAATGCCCGCAGGGATATGCAGAAAAAAGGTGAGGAGACTCTGGAATATCTGAAACAGACTGGAAAACGCGGCATTGTGCTTGCCGGGCGTCCCTATCATGTGGACCCGGAGATTAACCACGGCATACCGGAGCTGATTACCTCCTACGATATCGCGGTACTCACGGAGGACTCCATCTCCCATCTTGCCTGCCCTGAGAGACCTCTGATTGTCTCCGACCAGTGGATGTATCACTCCCGTCTCTATGCGGCGGCAAGCTATGTAAAAACGGTAGACAATCTGGATTTGATTCAGTTAAATTCCTTCGGCTGCGGTCTGGACGCTGTCACCACCGATCAGGTGAACGACATTCTCTCCGGCTCCGGCAAGATTTATACCTGCCTGAAGATTGACGAGGTGAACAATCTGGGCGCTGCGAGAATCCGTATCCGCTCTCTCCTCTCCGCTATCTCAGTGCGTGAGAAGATG
>CAZUAP010000007.1:0-34161 GCA_964617975.1 uncultured Acetatifactor sp.
CAGTGTTTGATTTTGAGAGACCTAATATTGAGGTTGCTGAGATTTCAGAAGACAAAAAGTACGGCAAATTCGTAGTCGAGCCCTTGGAGAGAGGCTATGGTATCACCCTTGGCAACTCCCTGAGAAGAATTATGCTGTCCTCTTTGCCCGGTGCTGCTGTAAGCCAGGTTAAAATTGACGGTGTGCTGCACGAGTTCAGTTCCATACCCGGCGTCAAGGAAGATGTGACTGAGATTATCATGAACATCAAGAGCCTTGCAATCAAAAATTCCAGCGAGACCAACGAGGCAAAGACCGCGTATATTGATTTCGAGGGTGAGGGTGTTGTTCATGCATCCGATATCCAGTGCGATCAGGATGTTGAGATTCTCAATCCTGATTTGGTAATCGCTACTTTGAGCGGTAAGGACACCAAGCTTTACATGGAGCTGACTATCACAAGAGGCCGCGGCTATGTGAGCGCTGACAAGAACAAACACGATGATTTACCTATCGGTGTAATCGCAATCGACTCTATCTACACACCTGTGGAAAGAGTGAATGTTACAGTTGAAAATACCCGTGTAGGTCAGATTACTGACTTTGACAAGCTGACACTGGATGTATTTACCAACGGAACTTTGGTTCCCGATGAGGCTGTCAGCCTGGCTGCAAAGGTACTTAGCGAGCATTTGAGTTTGTTTATCGACCTCTCCGAGAATGCCAGAACTGCTGAGGTTATGGTGGAGAAGGAGGACGATGAGAAGGAGAAGGTGCTTGAGATGAGCATCGACGAGCTGGAGTTGTCCGTTCGTTCCTACAACTGCTTGAAACGTGCTGGTATCAATACAGTAGAGGAGTTGACCAACAAGACTTCTGAGGATATGATGAAGGTGCGTAACCTTGGTCGTAAGTCCCTTGAGGAGGTTCTTGCAAAGCTGAAGGAGTTGGGCTTGCAGCTCAATCCCAGTGAGGACAACTAGAGTTTGTTATAAAGATTTCCCCTGCACGGTAAATCCAAAGTGTATGTGCAGGGTTATCTTCTAAATGGATTTGAAAAAATACATTCGGTAAGTAAGTCCAAAGAGCGTGGCCGGATGTACCATGAATGGAGAAAGGAAAATAATCATGGCAAAGTACAGAAAATTAGGCAGAACTTCTGCACAGAGAAAGGCATTACTCAGAAATCAGGTTACTGCGTTGATTAACAACGGCAGAATCGTTACCACCGAGGCTAAGGCTAAGGAAGTTAGAAAGATTGCTGAGGGGCTTATTGCTCTGGCAGTGAAAGAGAAAGACAACTTCGAGACGGTTACCGTTACCGCTAAGGTTCCTGTGAAGGACAAGGACGGCAAGAGAGTAAAGGAAGTTGTTGACGGTAAGAAGGTTACCAAGTTTGAGAGCGTGGAGAAGGAAATCAAGAAGGATTTGCCCTCCAGACTGCATGCAAGACGCCAGATGCTCAAGGTGTTGAACCCTGTGACTGTGGTTCCCGCTGATGCAGCCGGCAAAAAGAAAGCAACCAAGGAAGTTGATTTGGTGGCTAAGCTGTTCGATGAATATGCTCCTAAATACGCAGACCGCAAGGGTGGTTACACCAGAATCGTTAAGATTGGTCAGCGTAAGGGTGACGCTGCTATGGAAGTTGTTCTTGAGCTGGTATAGGATTTTAAGACAATTTTAAGACAAATTTAAAACAAAGAAAAGGTTTCAGGTACAGGAGACTGTATCTGGAGCCTTTTTTGATGTTGCTCTCATCATTGCATAGTTTTTGTTCATCAGCCATAATCAAAGTGCTTTCTGGAAGTGCTGATAGTCCTTGGAGGAATTCCAGCTGCCGCCCCAGGTGAAACCGTGCTGTATAAACAGCTTGTAGCATAAATCCGTCTCGTCTATCTTATATGGGAAATTTGCATTTCTGTCGGCGTAGGCGTTGCCGGTTTCAGGTGATACATTCAAGCTGCCATCCTTTTCGTAGGTGATATAGGGGTTGTACAAAGGGTTGATGTCAATTGCAAGCCCCAGAGCATGCTTGGAAAGGCTGGTCGTGCCCGCAACTTCGCGGTAATTGAAACAGGAAGTGTTGTTGTCCTCCATGGAGGCAGTGTCATCTCCATCGTATTCGTCAATCAATCTCACTTTTTCCAACTGATATTCATTTCGATAGAGCTGGTAGAAGATGTCCAGCAACTCGGATGCTATGGCTGCATTACAGATTAACTCTCCCTCTGTGACTTCGCCGTTAAAGTCGTAGTGAAGAATGTGGACATAGCGTAAATCTTCGTAGCTGATATCTGCAGAAGGATTGCCTTCGGAGGTGGCTGTTCCGGAGGAAACGGATGCCGCCGGGTAGGAGATACCTGTGATATAGCGCCGCAGATTCTCGGACAGAGGCTCATAATAAAAGTCTGTGGCGGGGGAGGCTGTGGAGGATGGCTGGTAAGTGACACGCTCTGCCAGCATCGCCTGTCCGTCGGTGCCGCCGTTCAACAGGGCTCCGGTGAGGGAGCCGGCGGTATAGCCGTCATTCTGATTCGTTTCCGGCATATCCCCGGAAACATCGGATAACGCTGCATCCGATACTGACGCGTCGGTATCTGATGTATTGTCGCCGCTTACATCCGTAAACTGGGTTTCTGATTCCGGATGGAGCTTGGCATAGTCCTCCAGAGTCATGGAATTTTTTTGGTGGATTTGGGTGGCAACACCCACAGCTATGCAAATCAGTACGATTATGACAAGCATTTTTAAGATTTTATTTCTGTCTATCTGATTCATTTTCATATTCTCCATCATTGTATTTCCAATTAAAACAAGAATCTATATAGTATTTTAAATTATAGCATTTCTGTGTAAGAGAATCAACCGCTGCGCATCAGGGGCGTTTGGGCGGCAAGGCTGGATGTAAAGCTGAATATAAAGCTGAATTCTTAGAGGTTGTAAATTGTCCAGAAATCTAGTACAATAAAAGCCGTATAGTGAAAAGGTAGAGACAGTATGGAGATTGTAAAAACAGAGAATCTTACATTTGAATATATCAGGCGTGACGAGGAAGGAAATGTAGAGGGCATCACCAGAGCTGTGGATGAGGTTTCTCTCGACATTCAACAGGGGAATTTTATTGCTATTCTCGGGCATAACGGTTCCGGAAAATCCACTCTGGCAAAGCATATGAATGCGATTTTGAATCCCACGGAGGGCACGGTCTGGGTGGATGGCAAGGACACCTCCGACCAGTCGGCAATCTGGGATATCCGGCAGACCGCCGGAATGGTATTCCAGAACCCGGACAACCAGATTATCGGACAGGTGGTGGAGGAGGATGTCGGGTTCGGTCCTGAAAATATGGGAATCCCCACGAAAGAAATCTGGGAGCGTGTGGAGGAAAGTCTGCGGGCAGTTGGAATGTATGAATACCGCAAATATTCCCCCAATAAACTTTCCGGCGGTCAGAAACAACGCGTATCCATCGCCGGAGTGCTTGCCATGCATCCGAAGTGTATTATTCTGGACGAGCCCACAGCCATGCTGGATCCCAGCGGGCGAAGGGAGGTCATCCGTGCAGTGCGCGCCTTGAATGATGTGGAGGGTGTGACGGTTATTTTGATTACACACTATATGGAAGAAACGATTTATGCCGACAGAGTGTTTGTCATGGATGAGGGCAGGATTGCCATGGAGGGAACGCCCAGAGAGATTTTCTCACAGGTGGAACGGCTGAAGGAGCTGCGGCTGGATGTGCCGCAGGTGACATTGCTGGCTCATGAGCTACAGCAAAGAGGGCTGAAACTGCCGGATGGAATCCTCACCGCAGAGGAACTGGTGGAGGCAATGCAAAAACAAGGATATATTTAGAACCGGCAAATTAGCAATAGCTGGTCAGAACCAACTGGTTACAATCAGTTGGTTCGGAAAGAGAGCAGATTTTGTCCATTATATTAGACCATGTCAATTACATATATGGTGCAGACACACCGCTGGCGGTGAATGCGCTGAAGGATATCTGCCTGAAGATTCCGGACGGACAGTTTGTGGGAATCATTGGGCATACAGGTTCGGGAAAGTCCACGCTGATGCAGCATCTGAATGGACTGGTGCGTGCCACATCAGGTCATATATATTACAATGGCGAGGATATTTATGATGATGACTATGACATGAAGAAACTCCGCAGCAAGGTCGGACTGGTATTTCAGTATCCGGAACATCAGCTTTTTGAGATAGATGTTTTCTCCGATGTTTGTTTTGGACCAAAGAATCTGGGACTGGACAGAAAAGAGGTGGAACTGCGCGCCTATGATGCGCTGCGGAAGGTTGGACTGCCCGACGAGCTGTTCTACCAGTCCCCGTTTGAACTGTCTGGGGGACAAAAGCGCCGGGTGGCGATTGCCGGTGTGCTTGCCATGAAACCGGAGGTGCTGATTTTGGACGAGCCCACGGCGGGACTGGACCCCAAGGGGCGCGATGAGATATTGCAGCAGGTCAAGAAATTGCAGCAGGAGACGGGCATGACGATTCTGCTGGTTTCCCACAGCATGGAGGATGTGGCGCAGTATGTGGACCGCATCATTGTGCTGAATGACGGGAGCGTGCTGTTTGACGATACGCCGCGAAATGTATTCTCACACTACAAAGAGCTGGAGGACGTGGGACTGGCAGCGCCTCAGGTCACTTACATTATGAATGCCCTGCGTGCAAAAGGAATGGCAGTGGACGCGTCTGTCACGACCATCAGCGAGGCGGCTGACGAGATTATGAGAGTATTGCACGGATGAGCCAAGGAGTCATATGCTTAGAGATATTACATTAGGACAATATTATCCAACTGAATCTGTTATACACAAGCTGGACCCGCGGGTAAAACTGGGAGGAACCATACTCTATATCATCTCGCTGTTCTTTTTCCGCAATTTTGCCGGCTATCTGATTGCGGCACTGTTTCTGGCATTGGTGATTAGATTCTCCAGAGTGCCTTTTCGTTTTATGGTGAAGGGCATGAAGTCCATCCTGTTCCTGCTTTTGATAACGGTGGTGTTCAATATGTTTCTGACACCGGGAACGGCTGCTTTGCAGGTATGGAAACTGACAATCACCTGGGAGGGGATTCGTCTGGCTGCTGCCATGGCGGTGAGATTGACATTGCTCATCATTGGTTCTTCGGTGATGACGCTGACCACCACGCCCAACAACCTGACGGACGGCATGGAGAAGATGTTGCGTCCGCTGCGTATTTTCAAGGTGCCGGTACATGAGGTGGCTATGATGATGTCTATAGCGTTGCGGTTCATTCCGATTCTGCTGGAGGAGACGGACAAGATTATGAAGGCGCAGATGGCGAGAGGCGCGGATTTTGAGAGCGGGAATTTATTTAAGCGGGCAAAGGCAATGGTGCCGCTGCTTGTGCCGCTGTTTATCTCTGCTTTCCGGCGGGCGAATGATTTGGCTATGGCGATGGAAGCCAGATGCTACAGGGGAGGCGAGGGCCGCACCAAGATGAAACCACTGATTTACCGGAAAAGAGATTATCTTGCTTATCTGAGTATTGCAGTTTATCTGGTGGTGAGCATCGCGGTGGGCAGGATTGCTTTCTGATGGGAGCGTGAGGAGAAAATTCATGGATGAGAACAGGAGCCGCAGGCGTGTGCGCCTGACCGTGGCATATGACGGCACGGCATATCACGGCTGGCAGGTGCAAAACAATGGGATTACCATCGAGAGTGAACTGAATCGCTGTCTTTCAGAGCTGTTTCAGGAACCCATCGCAGTAATCGGTGCAAGCAGGACGGATGCAGGGGTGCACGCTCTTGGAAATGTTGCGGTGTTTGACACCTGTGCCCGTATTCCTGCCGCAAAAATTGCATACGCATTGAACCAGCGGCTCCCGGAGGACATACGCATACAGCGTTCCGAGGAGGTGGAGCCGGATTGGCACCCACGCCATTGTGAGAGCCGAAAGACCTATGAATACCGCATTTACAGGGGAGAGTTCCCCGTGCCCACCAAACGGCTGTATGCGCATTTTACCTATCGTCCGCTTGATGTGGAGAGAATGCAAAGGGCAGCGGTATATCTGATGGGTGAACATGATTTTAAGAGCTTTTGTCAGACGGGAGCCCAGGTGGAAAGCACCGTGCGAAGGATTTATGAGCTTGATGTGAGGGAGGAAGGCGCGGATGTCGTCCTTCGGGTCTGCGGGAACGGTTTCCTCTACAATATGGTACGCATCATTGCGGGGACGTTGATGGAAGTCGGACAGGGCAGACGCGAGCCCGAGGAGATACTTGAGATTTTGGAGCGGAAAGACCGAAGTGCGGCCGGTCCCACGGCACCTGCCTGCGGACTGACCCTGATAAAGTACGAATTTGACGGGGATACACAATGAAAAAGAGAATCATTAGTGCCTTATGTCTGTGCGGGGCAACAATACTGACCTGTCTTTGCACAGATTCAGGTTCGGTGCTCACATCGGCTAAGGTGAGCGCGGAAACACAAACGATTGCGGACATCGGCGCGTTTTTTGGAGGAGGAATTGGAGGGGACACGGATGTGGCGGAAAATGGGCAGCCGGAAGTGAATGTGGATGCCCGCGCGGATGAGACGGAAAATGCGGAAATAGATGCCACTGAAAATGTCACAGAAAATGAGTATGCAGATTTCGCCATTGCCAACGTGACGGATTATGTAAATGTGCGCAGCCAGCCGAACACGGACGGGGAGATACTCGGAAAGATATATGATGGCGCCGTGGCACAGATTTTGGAGACTGCGGGGGAAAATGATGAATGGTTCCATGTGACATCGGGCAGTGTGGAAGGCTATATCAAGGCGGAATACTTCATCTACGGAGAGGAGGCTCTCGCTGTCATAGATGATTATGTGACCAGATGGGCTGTGGTTCAGGCGGACCGCCTGAACGTGCGCAAGGAGCCCGATATTTCCTCCAAACGCATAGGCTATCTGGACAACGGAGAGAAAGCACTCGTGCTGGAAGACTGCGGAGAGTGGGTCAAGGTGCAGTATGGGGGCAATGAGGAAGGCTACGTGTCCTCGGATTACATCATGATTTTGGAGGAGTTTACCTACGCCAAATCCATTGAGGAAGAACGGGCGGAACTGGAGGCTGCAAAGGCGCTGAAGGAGCGTCAGGAAACTTCAGAGGACAGTGCTCCGGAGGATGTGACCGTGACGCCGCCAACCAATAATTACTCCGATAACGAGGAGCTGCGCACGGAGATTGTAAACTATGCCATGCAATTCCTGGGCAATAAATATGTGAGTGGAGGCAACAGCCTCATAACCGGTACGGATTGTTCAGGATTTACCAGCCTGATTTATGCGGATTTTGGATATTCCATCAGCAGAACCCCGGCGGGGCAGTACAGCTCGGCGGGACGTGCGGTGGACTACAGCGAGGCACAGCCCGGGGATATCATCTGCTATGGCACCAGTAAATGCACACACGTGGGCATCTATATCGGAAATGGACAGATTATCCACTCCGCCAACTCGCGAAAGGGCGTGGTGATTTATCAGGCGGATTATGACACGATTATGGGCGTGAGAAATGTGATAGATTAGTAGATATCTATATCCTCGAGATGCAGTACGAAATCTCCGAGAATCTCATCCTGCCACTGCTCTAAATCCTCCAGAGTCAAGGCACCGTAGCCGTAGCTGCGTATGCCGTGGGCGGCTGCGTCCTCGGCAGTGTAGTTCTCTAAGGGGCACACTTTTCGGATGCGCACCGGGCTGCTGGAGTAGTCGCAGACCAGTGGGATGGCGCCGGAGGTCTCCTCGGAGATGCTGACGCCGTTTTCGTCTACGTCGAAGGTGACCCAAGCCATGGCTTCCAGCATACTGATTGGGTCTTTCTGCGTGGATACATAATTCCCGATGGAGTAGAAACATAAGGCGCGGTTGCCGTTTTCAGTTTCCAGCCATTCCACCGGTTCCACCACGTGAGGGTGGGTTCCGATAATTAAATCTGCACCGGCCTCGGTCATCTGCATCGCAAAGGTTTTCTGGTAGCTTGAGACCTCCGTGCTGTATTCGGTGCCCCAGTGAGGGCAGACCACAACCACATCGGCAAGTTCACGGGCTCTGCGGATATCCTCTGTAACCTGCGGATTCAGTGTGGTAAAATCGATAGCACCGGATTGACTGTCATAGGCGCACAGCATATCCAGACAGCCCTGCATGGAACTGGGCAGAACTTCTGCGTTTGGACCGTAGGTGTAGTTTAATATCGCAAAGGTGACATCCTCCACTGTAAGCAGAGGAATTGTCCGTTCACTATCGTTTTCTTCCTTGTCATGAAGCCCGACCATCAGTACCTCAGGATGTTTTTCCCACAGGGATATACAATTCTGCATACCTTGCAGTCCCTGGTCGGCGGTATGATTGGTAGCCTGCAGTACCACATTGAAACCGACAGATGAAATGCTGTCGGCGAGCTCGGTGGGGGAGTTGAAATGAGGATATCCGGAAAACCCCAGCTCATTTCCAGCCATGATGGTTTCCTGATTGATGATTTTGACATCCGCTTTGTCCAGAAAATCAGAAATGCCGGCGTACAGACACTCAAAATTATAACTGCCGTCCGCCTGTCTGCCGGTGTAGATGACGCCCATGTGCATCAGGTTGTCGCCTACCGCCATCAGTGTGACGGAGTGGGATGAGGATTCCGGTTCCGCTGAGGAAATTTCAAGCAGGTCGGAGGAAGATATATCGCCCTGGGATATGTCCCCGGAGGAAACTGCTCCGACGGTGAATTCCACAGGAATCTGCACAATGGAGTCGGCAGCTGAATCGGTCGGCTTGTCCAATGAAACTGTATAAAAAGCGAGGGCGGCACCTGCGGTGATGGCACACAGAAAAACGACAAGTATCAATATTTTTGCAGCGAATGATTGTTTCTTCATGTTGATGGATACCTCGGCATTATTCATTGCTAATGTTTGGCTTCATTTTACTAAAATCGTATAAATGAGAAAATCAGGGGCAAAAATATATTGCTCAAAATAGAAATCAGGATTATCACAAAATAGCCGATGATAACTGTCCGAACGATTTTGGCAACCGTGTTTGGTTTGACCTGTTTTCCAGAGCTGTGATTGTCGGCGGGAGAAGTCTGCGAAGGGCGTGAAATCGTGGTATAGTCCGGGGTATGGGTATGAGCTGTGCTGTAGCTGTCGTGGTACTGGTAGCTGTGGTCACAGAGCTTGTAGCCGCACTCAGGGCAGACGAGGACGCCATTGATTGTGTGCATTTTGGTAAAACAGACAGGACAGGAATTTTTCTTCTCGCTCATGAGGAATCCTTTCTTTCGCTTCGCTTCTTCTGATTTAAACTCGCAATCTCGCGCATGCAGCGCTCCCTCGTCTGCTTCGCAGACAGATTGCAGAATGCGGAAAAGCCGCTTTCTTGTTGAGGACGGGCAGCCTCGAAAAACCTTCGGTTTTTCGAGGTCGCTTCGCTCGCCAAATGAAGTCAAAAGCATCTGCTTGTGCAAGCACAGCATCTGTTTTTGACTTCACTTGGCTCTGCCCTTTGCGAACATTATAGCATAATCATGTGGGAATTGCATCATTTATTGGAAATTTAGTCTTGACATCACGACTTGGGTATCATATAATATACAACTGTGACAGTGTTTAGAAATGCTGAGTCAAAGCCCCGACAAAGCATTTTCAATAGTAGTTTTACATTGCATCAAGAGCTGTTTTGAGAGCGCATGGGAGGTGGCCGGACATCTGCCGAGCATGGGTAATCAGGACAAAATTGCAAAAGTAATTATGGAGGAAACATCATGAAAACATTTATGGCTAGCCCGGCTACAATCGATAGAAAATGGTATGTAGTAGACGCTGAAGGAATGACTCTTGGACGTTTGGCTTCTGAGGTTGCCAAGGTTTTAAGAGGTAAGAATAAGCCTATCTTTACCCCTCACATCGATACAGGCGATTATGTGATTGTTGTGAACGCTGCGAAGGTTAAAGTAACCGGTAGAAAATTGGATCAGAAGATTTACTACCATCATTCTGAGTATGTTGGTGGTATGAAGGAAACGACTTTGAGAGAAAAGCTTGCAAAGAAACCTGAGGAGGTTGTGGAGCTTGCTGTCAAGGGAATGCTTCCCAAAGGACCTTTAGGAAGACAGATGTACACCAAGTTGCATGTATATGCAGGACCTGAGCACAATCATGCTGCACAGAAGCCTGAAGTGCTGACATTCTAAAGGACTGGAAGGAGGAGAATAAATCATGGCAAAGACAGAGAGATACTACGGTACAGGTAGAAGAAAGAAAGCGATTGCCAGAGTATATCTGGTACCCGGAAAGGGCAATGTGACCATCAATAAGAGAAGCATGGACGAGTACTTTGGTCTTGAGACCCTGAAGGTTATCGTTCGTCAGCCCTTGGTTGCTACCGAGACTGCTGATAAGTTTGATGTTATTGTAAACGTAAAGGGCGGTGGATACACCGGACAGGCGGGTGCTGTAAGACACGGCATCGCAAGAGCGCTGCTTCAGGTTGACAGTGAGTACAGACCTGTTCTGAAGAAATCTGGTTTCCTGACCAGAGACCCTCGTATGAAAGAGAGAAAGAAGTACGGCTTGAA
Organism: uncultured Acetatifactor sp.; assembly: GCA_964617975.1. GTDB lineage: Bacteria > Bacillota > Clostridia > Lachnospirales > Lachnospiraceae > Acetatifactor. The sequence goes on from CAZUAP010000007.1 coordinate 10,601, forward strand.
GGCTGCAAGACGTGCACCTCAGTTCTCAAAGAGATAATTCAACCGAATATCAGAGAGACAAAAATCCCCGAAATGCTTATGTTTCGGGGATTCCTTTATATTCTGAAAATCTATGAGATACTACAAAAACGCACAAAATTTTCGCGGTAACTAACACGTAACTGACGCGTAACTAACAAAAGGGTGTTTCGGAAGAACATCGGAGAATAATATTTGTCCGTCCGGCGGAAAATCCTACTATATAGTAGGTCAGATGACAAGAGCGTGCAGGTGGGGAGGATTATTGTATGAACATTTTATATTACGATTGGAATTCAATTTCCAACCATGACTTATTAGATTCATTTACCAATCTGGGAATAGATTGTAAGAGTATAAGTTACGCATTACATGACTACGAAAAAGATGATGAGTTTTATACATATGTGTTAAAGATATTAGAACAAGGAGCGTATGACTGTATTTTTTCTTTTGATTATATCCCGATATTATCTTCAATATCAGATGAAAAAGGTATACCGTATATATCATGGATTTATGACTGTCCGCATGATACGCTTTATTCACATACAATAAAAAATGACAGCAGTTGGATTTTTGCTTTTGATAAAGAGCAGGTGAAAAGATTGTCTGAAAGAGGTGCAAGCCATATTTTTCATATGCCGCTTGCCGTGAATATGCCACGTTTAGACAGAAAACTTGGGGCATTGTCATATGTTGACTATAAACATGATATCAGTTTTGTGGGGACATTATATAATAATAATCTTTACTCTCGGATTAATTATCTTCCGGACTATGTTTGGGGATACTTAGATGCGATTATTGCTGCGCAGTCAAAGATTTATGGTTATAATTTTGTGGAAGAAATGCTGACAAATGATATAGAGTCGCAGTTAAGACAATATATATCCGTTGACGACAGCAGCAGTATTGAGATTCCGTTTAAGAGCCTTATGACAGATGTAATCAATACGAGAATAACTGAACTGGACCGGGTGGGACTTCTTAATTTGCTCGGGGAATACTTTAATGTGGATTTATATACCAATTCGACTGGCAAGGACTTAAAAAATGTAAATGTTTTAGGTCCAGTTGATTATAAAAGTGAAATGCCGTATGTATTTAGAAATTCAAAGATTAATCTGAATATGTCACTTCGTTCCATTACTTCTGGTATTCCGTTGCGTGTTCTCGATATCTGTGGTTGCGGTGGCTTTTGCATTTCCAATTACCAACCTGAGATTGCAGAATTTTTTGAGCTTGACAGGGAAATTGTAGTCTACGACAGCGAAGGGGATTTGCTCGAGAAAGCAGATTATTATCTGAAGTATGATGATGAGAGAACGGCCATAGCACGGAGAGGTCATGAAAAAGTGCGAAATGAATTTACTTATGAGAAACAGTTAAAGAAGATATTTAATTTGGTGGGGGTTAACATATAATTCACAAATTTTTGTTAATAACTCATTGAATATAACCGAAATTACTGCTAAAATAGTTATGTTTCTTGAGATGAGTAAAACTGTGTGGTGTTTGGTGCTGGATGGAGAGGAGGGGGTACCATGAACATACAGATGCAGGTAGCAGGACTGGGCATATTAACCCTTCTGCTTTGTTTTTATATACGTCGAAAGGCTGTCGGACTATACACGGAAATCTTTTTTAAACGGACAATGATAGTTACCTATGCCAATGTCATTATGGATATCTGTTCTATCATAGCGATTGTGAATCAGGAGCGCATACCCTACTGGCTGTGCATTGGTATCTGTAAGATATATCTGGCATTGCTGATTTGGACCGGTTGCTTTGGACTTCTATATATCTGTCAGGATATCTATCATGGAAAAGCGCGTATCCGTGCGCAGATGAGCTTTGGTTCGGCTGCACTGATTGGAAATCTTTTTGTATATTTTTTGCCGATTAATACATATTGTAATGGAAGAGTGGTTTATACGTATGGTGGCAGCGTTATGTCAACTTACGTCTTTTGCTTATCTTTTGTGATTCTGACGCTGATTATGGCGATACATAACCGGCATCGCATGAACCGTGCCCGGGTAGAGGCAGTGGTGATGTGGATTCTGGTGTGGATGTGTGCGGCTTTCGTCCAGTTCTTTTGCAACCAACTTCTTCTGGTAGGTTACGCCAGCTGTATCGGAATGATGATTTTGTTCTTCAAACTGGAAAATCCTGAGGCGACTATCGACCGGGAGACGGGCGCCTTTAATTCTCATGTGCTGTACAAGTATATTGCGCAGCTGTACGAACGGAAACAGAGCTTTTCACTGCTGCTGATGGGTCTAGATCAGTACAGGGAACAGGCAGACTCCGAAGATGCCGCAAGGCTGACAGCGATTGCAAAATTTCTGGAGTCGCTGAAAGGGGCAAAGACATTCAAAAACGTAGAGTGGGAGTTTGTGGTGCTCTATGAGGATGCAGAGCAGTTTGAGGCAGGAACTCACAAAATTCTGGAACGGTTTGAACAGGAGTGGGAGGGACGGCTGTATGAGCCGGTTTATATCAGCATAAAGGACAGCGAAGTGGCTGAATCGGCAGATGAAATCTTTCAACTGCTCCGTTATCACAAGCAAAATTACAATCGGATGGACGACTGCAAGGTGCTTGAGATTGACCGGAGGATGGTGGAGGAACGGCGTCAATGGGTTCAGATGTTCAAGACGATTGTGGACGCTCTGAAGACAGACCGGGTCGAGGTGTTTCTACAGCCGATTTATTCGGTGGAAAAAGGACATTTTTCCTCCGCCGAGGCACTGGCTCGCATCAGAAATGCGGATGGCACAATCGTGCCGCCGGGGCAGTTCATATCCGTGGCAGAGGAGACCGGACTGATAGACCAGTTAGGGGAAAGAGTGTTTGAGAAGGTCTGCCGGTTTATACAGAAAGAGCGAATTTGGGAATGGGGGCTGGAGTACATTGAGGTAAATCTTTCGGTGAGGCAGTGTGAATCCGGCACATTGGCGGACAGATACCGGGCGATTATGGAAAGGTACGGCGTCAACCCCGCTATGATTAATCTGGAGGTTACGGAGAGCGCATCAATCCAGACTAGAAATGCTTTTATGCAAAACATGGAAAAATTAATCGAATACGGCGTATCTTTCTCGTTGGATGACTTTGGCAATGGTGAGTCCAACCTGAATTATATCGTCGATATGCCGGTGGAGATTGTAAAGTTTGACCGTGACATGACGAAAGCGTACTTTGAAAAGTCCAAGGGCAAACTGGTGATGGAGACTGCAACCCGCATGATTCTGGATATGGAGCTGAAGATTGTCTCGGAGGGCGTGGAGACCGAGGAACAGCTGGAAGCCATGAAAAAACTGGGCGTGCAGTATATACAGGGGTACTATTTTTCCAAACCGCTGCCGCAGGATGAGTTTGTGCGTTTCGTGAAAGGACATTTTGGGGGAATATAAATATTATGAAATGAGATGCCTGATTCGGCATTGAAAGGTTGTATATATTATGAAAGTCAGTGATATGACGCAGCAGGAAAAAGTGGCATATATGCAGAGCGAGCCCGTTCCGCATCTGGTCTGCCAGATGGCAGTGCCCACTATCATCAGTATGCTGGTGACATCTTTTTACAATATGGCGGATACGTTCTTTGTGGGTAAAATCAATACCCAGGCAACCGCTGCAGTGGGGGTAGTGTTCGCTGTGATGGCTCTGATTCAGGCGTGCGGTTTCTTTTTCGGTCACGGCTCGGGCAATTATATCTCACGTAAGCTGGGCGCAGGCGAGTTCGAGGACGCCAACAAGATGGCGGCAAACGGGTTTTTCTGTGCCTTTATTGTGGGAATTATTCTGGGTGTTCTGGGGATGGTATTTCTGGAGCCCATTGCAGTGCTGTTGGGCTCTACGCCTACCATACTGCCCTACACCAAGGATTATCTGCGCATAATATTGATTGGGACGCCCTTCATGATGTCCTCTCTGGTGCTGAACAATCAGCTCAGGTTTCAGGGCAGTGCATCTTATGCCATGGTTGGAATTGTCTCAGGCGCTGCCTTGAATATTGCGTTGGATCCGTTTTTTATTTTCGTGTGCGATATGGGAGTGGCGGGCGCAGCCCTTGCCACCATCATCAGCCAGATGGTCAGCTTTGGACTGCTTTTCCTCATGAGCTGCCGCGGGGGCAATATCCGTGTGCGCCTTCGGAATTTCTGCCCCACAGGGGCTTATCTGCTGGAGATAGTCAACGGAGGTCTTCCCTCACTGTTCCGACAGGGATTGGGCAGTCTGGCACAGATATGTATGAATCATTCCGCAGGGATATACGGAGGCAGCTACAGTGATGCGGCGATTGCAGGTATGTCCATCGTCAACAGGATTACCATGTTTGCCAATTCCGCGTTGATTGGTTTTGGTCAGGGCTTTCAGCCCGTCTGTGGCATGAATTACGGCGGCAGAAAATATGGCAGAGTGCGGGAGGCGTTTTTCTTTTGCGTAAAATATGCGGTGGCATTTCTGCTGGTGGTGTCCGTTGCCGGGTTTGTGTTTGCAGAGCCTTTGGTCACCGTGTTTCGGAAGGAAGATGTGGATGTAATCCGAATCGGCACCCTTGCACTGCGCTTTCAATGCGTGGTCTTTCCGTTGAATGCGTGGATTATCATGAGCAATATGATGCTGCAGTCCTCGGGCAAGGCGGTGCGCGCATCGATTCTGGCTGCCGCCAGACAGGGATTGTTTTTTATCCCTTTTATTTTGATTTTGCCGGCATATCTGGGACTGCTGGGAGTGCAGATGAGCCAGATGTGTTCCGATATCTGTTCCTTTCTCCTCGCAATGCCTCTGAGCTGGAGCTTTCTGAAAGAAATGAAACGAAAAGAAATTGAAATGAAAAATGAGAGTGAAAATTGACGGGTGAGCCGCAGTAGTCATAATTTATATCAAAACTGCGCATACTAACCTCAAATGTCCGGAAGAATATCATTTATTCCGGACGGAGGGGGAGAGTGTGCGCAGTTTTATTTTGGGAATCATTGGAGTCAGTTTTGGGTTGATGGCTGCAGCGGGCGTGTTTGCGGTGCTGGTAGCTGTGGGACTGGTGCCGCGCTTTGCCGGCAAGACACATACGGCAAATAAGGTTTTCCTCTATGAGGAGATGGTGGTGTTCGGAGCAGTGATAGGAGGGGCGCTGAGCCTTTTTCCGGAATATTGCCAGCTTGGGGCTTTTTTGCAGCAGAATTTTGCTGAAAAGCGTATATGGTGGGATGCTCTGGGCAGAGGTATTCAGGCGGTGTATGGGTTCTTTTCCGGGATGTTTATAGGCTGTCTTGCCCTCGCCATCGCGGAGATGCTGGATTCCATACCGATTGTGGCGCGAAGGGTGTCCCTGAGACATGGGCTGGGGCTGGTGATTTTGAGCATGGCTGCGGGTAAGGTGAGCGGTTCGCTCTTTTATTTCTGGCATGAAATGCACCGGGTGGTGCAGTGAGGGGGAGAGCAGGATGGCAGGCAGTGCAACGGTTTATCTCAAGTGTGACCGCAATGTGGAGATACAAAGTCAGGATGCGTTCTTGAAGGATTTGGGGGATGTTTATTGTTCGGATGCACATATTCAGGCGAAGTGCAGATCCCTGAAAGTATATCATTTCGGCAAGGAGGACAAAAAACGATGTGTCCTCAGTTCCCTGAAACTGGTGAAAATGATGGAGGAGGAATGTCCGGGCATCAGCGTGGAGGTTATAGGGGAGACGGACGTGCTGCTGGAGTGGGTGAAGGTAAAACGCCGCAAAAGCATGGTACAGTGGATTAAGACGGCTGTTGTATGCCTGGTGAGCTTTTTTGGCACGGCATTCACCATCATGGCATACCACAACGACATCGGTATCAACGAGGTCTTTGAGGAGGTTTACCGCATGGTGATGAACGCAGAGCCGGGAGGAATCAATGTGCTGGAGGTATCTTATTCCATAGGCTTGGCAGCGGGCATTATCATGTTTTACAACCATGTGGGCGGCAGGCGGCTGACCAAGGACCCGACGCCGCTGGAGGTGGCGATGCGCAACTATGAGCAGGATGTGGACAAGGCGCTGATTGAGACGGCGGGGAGAGAGGGAAAGGAGCAGAATACCTGACAGAAATCAATATCTTTTGCGCAATTTTCCATGCAATTTTTCCAACATACAGTTTGCAAATTTGGAAACCTGTAGTATAATTTATAAGTATAAGGGGAAGTGCCCCCGGTGAGGAAAATTGACATGAAGAAACGGAAAAGAAAATTTTATCCATTGCTTATTATAGTCGTGGGTCTTGTTCTGGTATTCACGTCTATAGGTATTTGTTCATTGAATATTAGGCGCAATCTGCAATATGAGATGCAGAATACGCTGAAGGATATTGCTGCTCAGAATGCGTTGGCTGTAAATAACGAGATTACTGTGCAGTTCAGGCTTTTGTCGGGCTTTTCCGAGGAACTCGGGAAGGAGCCGGACAATGTGATGGATATTCTGGATGAAATGTCCAAGTTTGTCCAGGCTTATGATTTTAAAAGGATGGGTTACTGTGATGCCGATGGGCTGACCATGACCACGGATGGTTACACGGCAAATCTAAGTGACAGGGTATTTTTCCTGGAAAGCATGGAAGGAAACAACTGGGTCACAAGGACGCTGGAGGACCGCATCGGAGATGAGAAGGAGCCGATTAACGTGCTCAGTGTTCCCGTCTACAATGAGGAAAAAACCGAGGTGGTCGGTGTGCTCTTTGCGACTTACCGCAGTGAAATCTTTCAGGACAGGCTGAACGTGGATTTCTTTGAAGGGCAGGGTTTCAGCTGTATCATTAAGGCGGATGGGGATGTCATCTCGCACTCTGAGAATTCACCCATCGCGGACAGTGAAAATTTCCTTGAACATCTGAACAGCGGCGGAGAGAGCGGCAGGACGACTGCGGAGGAGATGAAAGCTGCAATGGATGCCGGCACCGGCGGAGCAGGAAGATGCGAAGCGGTTCATGGAAACAGTGAAGCGGCTATCTTTTATTACACTCCTCTAAATGAGAATATTAACGGAGCACGGTGGTATATGGTTGCCATTGCTCCGGAGGACGTATTGACAAAGCGCATGGACCCTGTGATTCATCAGGTTCATATTCTTGCCGTGGCAATGCTCGTGATAGCGGTATTGGGAGTGGGATTCTTTGTGGTTGTGGAGCGCAAACGGCGGGAGGAGCTGTCTAGTCTGGCTTATGAGGATCCGCTGACGGGCGGTTATAACTTCGCAAGTTTCCGGGAGAATGTCAAAATCCGCAAAGGACTTCCGGGGTATGTGGTTGCCATGGATGTCTCGGAGTTCAAGTTGATTAACAGTTTCTTTGGTGTGCAAAAGGGAGATGAAACCCTGCTGGAATTGTGGAAGATTCTTCTGAACAGCGTCAGCGAGACCGAGATGGTAGCCCGCGTCAATGCGGATCGTTTTGTGCTTTTCCTGCAGGCGGAGGGCAGGGAGCAGCTTGAAAAGCGACTTCAGAATTTGATTCAGCAGATTCACGACATATCTCCCAGATTGAATATACCGCTGCTATTTCCAATATTTGGAATTTATTATACGGAGGCGTTGGATGAGCCGGACAAATGCTACGGTTATGCGGTGCAGGCAAAGCATCTGGTGAAGGGGCGCAGGGACCGGCATTACGCGTTCTATGATGAGATTGATTATGAACAGGTTCTGGCGGATCACCAGTTGGAGGACAGCTTTGAGGAGGCACTGGAACAGGGACAGTTCGAGACGTGGTATCAGCCCAAGTACAGCGCTCAGGAGGAGAAAATTATCGGGGCGGAGGCTTTGGTGCGCTGGCGCAAGCCGGATGGCACACTGATATCTCCCGGTACTTTTATCCCGCTTTTTGAGAAAAACGGCTGTATTGCCGTCCTGGATGAGTACATATTCCGCAGAGTGTGTGAACAGCAGAAAGCGTGGCTGGACGAGGGGCACAGTGTGGTGCCCGTGTCGGTAAATATTTCCAGAGTCAGCCTGTACTTTGGGGATATTGTAGAGCGATATCAGGAGATTCTACACTCCTACAATCTGGATTCGCAGTATGTGCAGCTGGAGATTACGGAGAGTGCGACGGTGGACAATGCGGAGATAGCGAATCTGATAGAGCGTTTCCACAGCGCAGGATTTGAGATGCTGCTGGACGATTTTGGCAGCGGATATTCCTCTCTGGCTTCGTTGAATACTCTGCGGTTCGATACGCTGAAACTGGATAAGAGCCTGATTGACTATATCGGCGATGAGAACGGCGAGAAACTGTTGGAGCATATCACCAAGCTGGGGCAGAGTCTGGGACTTCATATCACGGCGGAGGGCGTGGAGACGCATAGCCAGTTGATTTTCCTGAAGAACCTGCAATGCGACGATATTCAGGGATATTATTTTTCAAAGCCATTGCCCATGGATGAATATCAGGAGCTCATGTAGATAAAATTATTTAGGATAGGTTACATCGGCGATACAGTATATTTTCGGTAGCTTTGGGACACATTATCTAAAAAGAAGCGGAGAGCCTGCGTATCTGCGGGGAATCTGCGGAAGGGAGAAATGTGGTATGGCGGATGTGACAGATAGAGAGAAACAGGGCTACAACGACTATGTGAAACAAATTACGCCGACACACAATCTGTGGGCTCAGATGCTCAAAGCCTTTATCATGGGCGGCGCGATATGCTGTATCGGACAGTTTATCTTGAATACAGCACAAAATATGGGGCTGGATGAGCAGACGGCGGGGAGCTGGTGCAGTTTGATTCTGGTACTTTCCAGTGCACTTCTGACTGGACTTGGGCTTTATTCCAAGCTGGCCAAGTGGGGCGGTGCGGGAGCGCTTGTGCCTATCACAGGCTTTGCCAACAGTGTGGCGGCATGTGCCATGGAATTTTCCGTGGAGGGGCAGGTCTTTGGCGTTGGATGTAAAATCTTTACCATCGCGGGGCCGGTGATATTGTACGGAATTGTTACAAGCTGGGTCTTGGGGCTGGGATACTGGATTTTGATGCTGTGTGGTGTAGTGGGATAGATATTGGACTCGCCTAAAATTTATTTTCGAGATATTTAATATTTATTTTATTGATTTATTATTTGCAAAGGGATATGATGAAAGGTAATTGAATCGGCATCATATCCTTTTTTGGCGTCTATATTTCTTTGAAAAGAATGCGGTTGTTCGCGGAAATGGTCGGTTTGCTGACAGGATATGTGCTGTATAGAAAGAGGTTCGAGGAGTGAGAACAATATGATTAAAACATTGTTAAAACAAGTGAAGGAATTCAAGAAAGATTCCCTCATGACTCCGGTATTTATGGTACTGGAGGTCTTGATGGAGACGTTGATTCCCTTCCTGATGGCATCTATGATTGACAAAGGTGTGGAGGTGGGCAATCAGCCCTATATCTTTAAACTTGGAGCATTGATGCTGGTGTTTGCCGCTGTGGGTCTGTGGGCAGGCATCATGGGAGGAAAGTATGGAGCGAGAGCTTCCACGGGATTTGCCCGGAATTTGAGAGAGGCTATGTATGCCAATATTCAGACCTTTTCTTTTTCCAACATCGACAAATTCTCCACAGCCGGTCTGGTGACACGACTTACCACGGATGTAACCAATATTCAGAATGCTTACCAGATGATTCTTCGTATGTGTGTGCGTGCACCGATCAGTCTGATTTGCGCTATGGCGATGGCTTTCTTTATCAATGCCAGAGTGGCGAGCATCTATCTGATTGCCGTGATTGTGCTGGGTTTGTGCCTGTCCCTGATTGTCCGTTTTGCCATGCGGTATTTCACTCAGGTGTTTAAAAAGTACGACGACCTGAATGCCAGCGTGCAGGAGAATGTGGCGGCACAGCGTGTGGTGAAAGCGTTTGTCCGTGAGGATTACGAAATCAACAAGTTCCACAATGCCAGCGGCAATATCTACAAGATGTTTGTGAAGGCGGAGAAGATTCTGGCATTTAACGCCCCGCTGATGCAGATTACGGTTTATTCCTGCATCATACTTATCAGCTGGATGGGAGCACATATGATTGTGAGCAATTCCCTGACGACGGGCGAGCTCACCAGTCTTTTGAATTATTGCATGAACATTCTCATGAGCCTGATGATGCTGTCTATGGTGTTCGTTATGATTACCATGAGTGCAGCCAGCGCGCAGCGTATCTGTGAGGTGCTGGAGGAGAAGGCTGACCTGACCAATCCGGAAGAACCGGTATACGAGGTGAAGGACGGAAGTATTCGCTTTGAGAATGTCACTTTCCGCTACAATCAGAACAGCGAAAGCCCTGTGCTCGACCATATCAATCTGGACATCAAGGCGGGGGAGACCATCGGCATCCTGGGTGGAACAGGAAGTTCCAAGACCAGTCTGGTGAACCTCATCAGCCGTCTGTACGATGTGTCGGAGGGCACGGTTTATGTGGGCGGTCGAGATGTGCGTGAGTACGATATGGAAACCCTCAGAAATGAGGTGTCTGTAGTGCTGCAGAAAAACGTACTTTTCTCCGGAACGATTCTGGAGAACCTGCGCTGGGGCGATGAGAATGCCACGGAGGAGGAATGCAAGCGCGCGTGCAGACTTGCCTGTGCAGACGAGTTTATTGAGCGTATGCCGGAAAAGTACAATACTTATATTGAGCAGGGAGGTTCCAATGTCTCCGGCGGTCAGAAACAGAGATTGTGTATTGCCCGTGCACTGCTGAAGAAACCAAAGGTGTTGATTCTTGACGACAGCACCAGTGCGGTGGATACCGCCACGGATGCCAAAATCCGCAAGGCTTTTGCCACGGAGATTCCCGGCACTACCAAGCTGATTATCGCCCAGCGTATCTCCAGCATTCAGGATGCGGACCGCATCATTGTCTTAGACAACGGGCGTGTGGATGGCATCGGCACCCATGAGGAGCTTTTGGCGAAAAATGATATCTACCGCGATGTGTACGAGGCACAGACCGGCGGAAACGGTGATTTTGATGAGAATGGAGGGGAAGGCTGATGGCAGGACAGAGTGGTATGAGAGGTCCCGGCATGGGACGCAGACGTGTGCCCATGGGCGCAGCGCCCAAGATAGAGAATCCCGGCAAGGTGTTCAAACGCATCATGGGATATGTGTTTAAAAAATATGGATTTCACTGTGTGATTGCACTTTGCTGTATCGTCGGCAGCGTTTTGGCAAACGTGCAGGGAACGCTGTTTCTGAAAACTTTGATAGACGATTATATCAGACCGATGCTTGAGCAGGTGAACAACGGGCAGGCGAACCCTGATTTTGCCCCCCTGCTCCATGCGATAGAGAGGGTGGCAGCCTTTTATCTGGCAGGAGTGATTTGCACTTACACGCAGGCAAGAATTATGGTCAATGTGACGCAGGGAACCATGAAGGGACTCAGGGATGACTTGTTTGCCCATATGTCCAGGCTTCCCATCAAATATTTTGATACTCATACCCATGGGGATATCATGTCCGTCTACACGAACGATATTGATACGCTTCGTCAGATGATCAGCCAGAGTATCCCCCAGATGATTAACAGTGTCATCACGGTGGTCAGTGTGCTGGTGAGCATGATTAGCCTGAATATTCCTCTGACCGTCCTGACGCTGGTGATGGTGGGCGTGATGCTTTTTACCACCAAAAAGGTTGCAGGCAAGAGCGGACGATATTTTAAGATTCAGCAGGAGGCTCTCGGCAGCCTGAACGGATTTATCGAGGAGCGCATGGAAGGACAGAAGGTAGTGAAGGTGTTCTGCCATGAGGAGAAAAGCAAGGAAGAATTTAAACAGCTCAATGATGCCCTGTTTGACAGCTCCTACAATGCCAATAAGTTTGCAAATATCATGGGACCTATCAACGCTCAGCTTGGAAATCTGAGCTATGTGCTGGTTGCCTGCGCGGGCAGCGTGCTGGCGCTGAACGGTATCGGCGGATTTACGCTGGGCGGTCTGGTGAGTTTCCTGACTTTTAATAAGAGCTTTAATATGCCCATCAATCAGGTGAGCCAGCAGTTGAACAGTATTGTCATGGCTCTTGCCGGAGGCAAGCGAGTGTTTGACCTGTTGGATGAGCAGGAGGAAGTGGATGAGGGTTATGTGACTCTGGTCAGCGCGCGCAGGGAGAACGGACAGCTTGTGGAATGTGCTGAGCGCACAGGTATGTGGGCGTGGAAACACACGCATCAGGCGGACGGCTCTGTGGACTACGTGGAGCTGCAGGGGGATGTGGTGTTTGACGATGTGGATTTCGGCTATAATGATGAGAAGATTGTGCTGCACAATATCAAGATGTATGCACAGCCCGGTCAGAAGATTGCCTTTGTAGGCTCCACGGGAGCAGGCAAGACCACCATCACGAATCTGATTAACCGTTTCTATGATATTCAGGATGGAAAAATACGTTACGACGGAATTAACATCAACAAAATTAAGAAAGCGGATTTGCGCCGCTCTCTGGGAATCGTGCTTCAGGATACCCATCTGTTTACGGCGACAGTTATGGAGAACATCCGGTTTGGCAAGCTGGATGCCACAGATGAGGAGGTCATTGCAGCGGCGAAACTTGCTAACGCCGATGGCTTTATCCGCCAGCTTCCCAATGGCTACAATACCGTGCTCACCGGGGACGGTGCCAACCTGAGCCAGGGACAAAGACAGCTCCTTGCCATCGCCAGAGCCGCTGTGGCAGACCCGCCCGTGCTGATTCTGGATGAGGCGACCAGTTCCATCGATACCCGCACGGAGAAAATCGTACAGGACGGCATGGATAAGCTCATGCACGGCAGAACGACCTTTGTCATCGCTCACCGACTCTCCACCGTCAAGAACAGCGACTGCATCATGGTGCTGGAGCAGGGTCGCATTATCGAGCGCGGCACCCATGATGAGCTCCTTGCGGAACGCGGCAGGTACTACCAGCTCTACACAGGCAACGCCATCGCCGAAGGATAAAAAAGTGCTTGCAATCAAAACTTTGTGTGGTACAATGGTTAAGACAATCGAATAATGAGAGGTCTATTTGACGAAGAGGAGAAGCATGAGTTATGAAAAAGCGGATTAGCGTTTACTTCATGGTGGCACTTCTGATCATGACTGCACTGAGCGGATGCGCAGGCGGTACAGGAGAGTCTTCGGAGGATGAGTCCTCTATGGAACCGGTTTACGGAGAGACTTCGGAGGAGGATACGTCCTCCACGGAACCCGTTTACGGAGGTTCCGTTGTTGTAGGAATACAGCAGGATATTGATAGTCTTGACCCACACAAAGCAACTGCGGCAGGAACTAAAGAGATTCTTTTCAACATTTTTGAAGGTCTGGTTAAGCCAGACGCCAATGGTAATTTGATGAATGCAGTAGCCAGTGACTACAGCATTTCCGATGATGGACTGGTTTACACTTTCACCCTGCGTGATGGCGTAAAATTCCATAACGGCGATGCGGTAACGGCCGAGGATGTCAAATATTCCCTGGAACGTGTCTCAGGTATTTTGGATGGCACTGCACTCGTTTCCACTTTGAGCGCCGAAAAAGGCGGCATCACAAGTGTAGATATTCTGGATGATAAGACGGTTCAGGTATCAGTAGGCAGTGCAAACTTGGAACTGATTTACAGTTTCACGGCAGCAATCATTCCCGCAGGCAGCGGAGAGGATGAGGCGGCACAGCCCATTGGTACCGGGCCGTTTTCTTTTGTATCCTACACACCGCAGGAAGGCATTGTGCTTGCAAAGAATCCGGATTACTGGCAGGCGGGACTTCCTTATCTGGATGGGGTGGAATTTAAGATTGTGAACAGCTCCGACACAGCACTGCTGGATTTGCAGGGCGGTTCCATCGACATCTACCCTTATCTCACCGACTCTCAGGCGACGGAGCTGGCAGACAGCTTTCAGATATTGGCAGCGCCCTCCGATGTGGTTCAGGCATTATTCCTGAACAATGCGGACGAAACCCTGAGCGATGCGAAGGTGCGCCAGGCAATCTGTTATGCGCTGGACAAGGATTCCGTAAATGAGTTTGTGTTTGGCGGGGACGGAGCGGTCATCAGCTCCGCTATGCTGCCCACACTGCAGGATTTCTATGTGGATTTGAATGATGTCTACGGCACCAGCGCCAATGTCGAGAAAGCGAAGGAGCTTCTGGCTGACGCAGGTTATCCCGATGGCATTGATTTGGAAATCAAAGTGCCCTCCAATTATGAGGTGCATATGCAGACGGCGGAGGTTGTGGCAGAACAGCTCAAAGAAGCGGGAATCAATGCGACAATCACTCCCGTAGAATGGGCGACCTGGCTGGATGAGGTTTATACCGGACGCCAGTATCAGGCAACCATCAGCGGTATCACCTGCGACCAGACTCCGGGATATCTGCTGAACAGATTCCAGACGGAATCCGCCAAGAATTTCATCAATTATTCCAATGCGGAATACGATGAGACTTACGCCAAGGCGGCAGCAAGCCTTGATACCACCGAGAAGGCGGATTATTACAAAGAGCTGCAGAATATGTTGGTGGAGGATGCGGGGACAGCGTTCCTCTCGGTACCTCCCATCACGGTGGCAGTGAATCCCAATCTTTCCGGATACACCTTCTATCCTGTGTATGTGCAGGATATGAGTGTTGTATACTATACGGAGCTGCCCGAATAACACTAAGGTAATTGCGAAAGGAGAAGGCTGTTATGAGATACTTTGTAAAAAAACTAATAACTCTCATTATGACATTGTTCGTAGTGTCCGTAGCTGCCTTCCTCGCCTTTCAGATTATTCCCGGAGATGTGGTTCGCTCTATTCTGGGGACGGAAGCGACTCCGGAGCGGGAGGAACAGCTCAGGGAGGAACTGGGCTTAAATGACCCTCCGGTGGTGCGCTATGTCGACTGGATGACAGATGTTTTAAAGGGGGATTTGGGGCGCAGCTATCGGTATTCCAAATCCATGAATGAGATGATGCCTGTGGCGGAGCTCATCGGGGACAAGCTGCCTGTGACACTTTGGCTGGCGGCATTATCCCTTTTTTTGATTGTGGTGGTGTCCATTCCGTTAGGGGTGCTTTGGGCGAGAAGCAGCAATGCTTTTCTGGATGCGGCGCTCAATGTGATAACCCAGATAGCCATGGCAGTACCCTCTTTTTTCCTGGGGATTCTGGTGACATATCTGTTCGGGCTGTTGCTCAAATGGTTTACACCCGGCGGATATGTGAGCTACCGGGATGATTTTGCAGGGTTCTTAGGTTATCTGATTTTCCCTGCCATGTCCATCGCCATACCGAAGATAGCAATGACGGCACGTTTCCTGCGCAATTCCATGCTCACGGAGATGGAAGCCGATTATGTGCGGACAGCCCGCAGCAAGGGATGTTCGGACAGGAGAGTAATGTACGGACATGTGCTGCGCAACGCATTGATGCCGGTGGTGACCTTTCTTGGCATGATTATTGCCGAGACGGTGGCAGGCAGTATCGTTGTGGAGCAGGTATTCGGACTTCCGGGTGTGGGAAGGCTTTTAATCAGTTCCATTTCCACCAGAGATTTTCCGGTGGTGGAGATTTTGA
Organism: uncultured Acetatifactor sp.; assembly: GCA_964617975.1. Lineage (GTDB taxonomy): Bacteria > Bacillota > Clostridia > Lachnospirales > Lachnospiraceae > Acetatifactor. The sequence goes on from CAZUAP010000007.1 coordinate 26,169, forward strand.
TATTGTATATCACGGCAGTGGTTATTATAGTATATTTTCTGGTCGATATGCTCTATCGGCTGATTGACCCGAGAATAAGTCGCAAGTAAGCAGATGGCAGTCGATTGACAGAAAACAGGAAAGCATGGCGCGGAACATGGCAAAAAGTGGGTCACAGGACAAAGAAAAGGGAAAACTGCATATTACAACATGGGGCAATCCCTATCTTTGGATTGGACTTTTCATGACGGGAACGGCTGTGTTTCTCGCGATTCTCGGCATTTTCTGGACGCCCTACAGCACCACAGCCATGTCTGCTGCAGAGCGTTTTTGTGCCCCCTCCCTGCGGCATTGGTTCGGCACGGATAATTTTGGAAGAGATATCTTCTCCCGAGTGATGAAGGGGGCGGGAACCACAATTCTCATCAGCAGTCTGGTAGTGCTGATTTCTGGGAGTCTCGGCATCCTCATCGGTGCTCTGACCGGATATTTTGGCGGGATATTGGACGAGATTGTCATGCGTTTTACGGATGCGGTAAACGGCTTTCCCAGTATCTTGCTGGCGTTGGTGATGATAAGCCTTCTGGGGAGCGGCAGACAAAATCTGATACTCTCGTTGGGGATTGTGTTCACCCCAAGTTTTGTGCGCATTGTGCGCAGCGAGTTCATTCGGCTCAGGGACGCAGATTATATCAGCAGGGCAAGACTGATGGGTGTCGGGCGGCTGCGCATACTGTTCGTCCATATTCTTCCCAATATTTTCTCTACCTTCTGGGTGTCGGTGATGATTGGCTTTAACAACGGCATTCTGGCGGAGTCGGGCATGAGCTATCTGGGTATCGGGGTGCTGCCCCCGGATGCCAGTCTCGGCAATATGCTCTCGGACGCTCAGGGATACCTTTTGAAGGCACCCTGGTATGCGTTGGCTCCGGGCCTTACGATTGTGTGGATTGTGCTGGGTTTCTCTCTTTTGAGCGAGGGAATCCGCAGAAAAGGGGATTAGGCGCAGTAGAGTTGTTTTAAACTGGAGGCTGTCATGATTCAAATTGAAAATCTCTCGGTGTCCTTTGACAATGTGGATGCCGTAAAAAATGTGAATCTTAAAATTGCAGAAGGTGAAATACTGGGCGTGGTGGGAGAATCTGGCTCTGGAAAATCGGTGACGGCTTTGACACTGATGGGACTTGTATCGCAGAAGGCGGTGATTACCTCGGGGCGTATCCTTTTTGACGGGAAGACGCTGGCGCAGGCGGGACAGAAACGGAATCAGGAATTGTACCGGCAGTATCAGGGGGCAAGAATGTCCATGGTTTTTCAGGAGCCCATGACTTCCCTGAATCCCACGAAGAAGGTGGGAGCGCAGGTGGAGGAAATGTTGATACTCCACACGAACTTAAGCAGTGAGGAGCGCAGGAAACGCGTGCTGGAAACCTTCACTTCGGTAGGGCTTAAGGATGTGGAGAAAATCTATGGGAGTTACCCCCACCAGCTCTCGGGGGGTATGCGCCAGAGGGTGATGATTGCCATGGCAGTGATACTGCATCCGGATTTGATTGTGGCGGATGAGCCCACCACAGCGCTGGATGTCACGATTCAAAATCAGATTATCGCACTGCTCAGGGAAATCAATCAAAAAGAAAAGAACGCCATGCTCTTTATCACACATGATTTGAATCTGGCGAGACGAATCTGCCATCGAATTGCGGTGATGAAAGATGGCAGAGTGGTGGAGGAAGGTCTCACGGAGGATATTTTTCAAAATCCGAAGGAGAACTATACCAGGGAATTGATACAGGCTGTGCCGTTCCGCATGAAACCCCATGTGAGTGTTACCTCGGTGGTGAAGAACTGCCGGGAAGATAACTCGGATGCAGAAAATTGGCAGCCGGTGCTGGAAGTCCGGGATTTGAACGTCTATTACCGGGAGAATGCAAACAGCCTTTTGGGGCGCAGCAGGCAGCATTGTGTTGTCCACGGTGCCGATTTTGTACTGCACCGGGGAGAGGTGCTGGGGCTGGTCGGGGAGAGCGGTTGTGGTAAGAGCTCCCTGTCGAAGGCATTACTTGGGATGAATACAAATATCGAGGGAACGGTTCGGCATTTTTCGGTGCGTCCTCAGATGATTTTTCAGGACCCTTACAGTAGCCTGAACCCCGGCAAGAACATAGGATGGCTGCTGCAGGAGCCCCTGCGGGCGATGGGAAAGCTGGATAGGAACCTGCGGATGAGTGAGTCCGACATGAAGGCGGCGGCATATGATATGCTGCGGAAGGTGGGACTGGATGAGAGCTATTTTCACAGGAAACCCTCCCAGCTCTCCGGCGGACAGAGACAGCGCATCAGCATCGGACAGGCGCTGATTACCCGTCCGGGGTTTGTAGTTGCTGATGAGCCGGTGTCTGCGCTGGATGTGACCCTGCAGGCTCAGATTATGGAGCTCATGTGCAGACTGCAGGAGGAGATGGGGGTTGCCTATCTTTTTATCTCCCACGATATCAATGTGGTATACCGGATGAGCGACCGAATCATGGTGATGCACGATGGACGTATTATTGAGCAGGGCAGGACGGAGGAGGTGTTTGACCATCCGAAGGAGGAGTACACGAAACTGCTGCTAAGAGAATCATAGTGGGCTGAAATATAGCCGGAAGCAAAAGGGATGGAACGAATCACCGTATGGCAATTCGTCCCATCCCTTTATTTATCATTGAGAAATATGGTTCTCTTATTATCAAATAGTCTGCATCAAATCGCTTCTATCTGAGATTGATTGGTATCTCCGGTGGAGGCAATCACTTCCTTTAAATCCTTCAGTGCGGTGACAAACTTCTGGTACTCCGCGTAGGCGAGCTGGAAATGAGCAAATGCCTGCTCGCGGTTGCCGCTGTCCTTGGCGTGCCAGGAATCCACAGCGTGGGCGTGGATGTTGTTGTGGTATGTCATTGCCTGACGGAATGCGGTGGAGTGGGTGATTCGCGTGTCTGTCTGGGCAGCTAACCACTTGCCGAATTTACATCCCTTGGGATTGTTTACCTGCTCCAGTTTCAGCTTTTCAAAATCTGCAAGATTGTTATAGAGACGCCAGGTGAAAATCAGATGGTCAATCTCATATACGGTCAGCCAGTCCTGAGTGTAAAGTTTCGCGCGGCGTCTCGCCACGTCGGAGCGCAGATTATCAATCAAGCGTGAAATCTTATACAGATGAGCACCGGTTCCAACACATCCATTGGACAGCTCCTCATAGCTGGAGGCAATGGTATCTATGGATGCCACAAAGGATTCGGTCAGGGCTGACTGCGTGTTAATCTCACCGTAAATATGGTCAATCTCGGAGCTGATGAGTTTCATATTTACATTCATGTGCTCCAGACCTTCCAGGGAATGGTGGATGCTGTCGTTGCCGGCGGTCAGCTGTGCAGCGGTTGCATTGATGGATTCGGCAAGATTGGAAATGCCGTCCAGAAGTTCACGCACGTAAACCATGGCATCCTCAGCCGACTGGGTGGTGTTGGCGGAAAGTTCCTTTACCTGATTCGCTACCACGGCAAAGCCTTTGCCTGCCTCTCCTGCTCTGGCTGCCTCGATGGAAGCGTTCAGAGCCAGCAGTCCGCTCTTGGCTGCAACCTTCTTCACGATATCGATAATCTCGTTAATCTTTGCGGCCTTTGCCTGAAAATCCGCAATCTGTTCATTAATCTGCAGAACGCTGGTTACAGATGCGTCCACAGTCTGAATGCTGGAATTCATATCCACGACACAGGCATCCGTGTCCTCCATGACGGAATGGGTTTTTTCCTGAATGGTATATACGGCATCCTGAATGTTCTGAATGGAAGCTCCGAGCTCCTGGCTGGAACCCTGCATATCATTGATTGCGGTCGTCTGTGAGTTTACCTGCTCAATCATATCCTTTACACAGCTGCTGTCACCAATCAATGTCATGGAATTATTCAAACGCATGACAAAATTGTTGTTCAGGCGAACAAAACTTTCCAGAACTTCATTGTATTTCAATGCTACACTGCTGTCCTGAAACAAGCTGACATCGACCGGGCTGAAGTCTCCGGCGATTGCTCTGTCCATCCATTCTACCAATAACACGTTGTCTGCGGCGGGCACAGTCCTCTCTTTTTTGTTGCCAAACATAAAGTACCTCCTAAGTTGTCGAAAAAAATATGCGTTTCTCTACTATAATACCATAAAATCGGGCTTTTGGCTACAAATATCTCACCGTGTTTCTGTGTTTGCTTGGACATACTAATGCATCCGACGGCATATAGATACAGAAGGGAAAAATACTTCGGGAGGGATTAAAGTGTCAGTGGAAAGAAACAGTTATATTGAAGTCCGGAAGGGATTGACGGAGGAGGAAGCGGCTCGGAGGCTGCTCGTGGACGGAAACAATGAATTAAAATCGGCACGCAGCAAAACACCGGTTGAGACTTTCCTGGCGCAGCTCAACGACCCCTTGATTTATGTGCTTTTAGTGGCAGCAGTGGTATCCTTTCTGCTCGGGGAAATCGCAGATGCGGTCATTATCTGTGTGGTAGTGCTCATCAATGCCACGGTGGGCATGGTTCAGGAGGGAAAAGCGAGAAAGGCATTGGATGCGCTAAAAAAGCTGACAAGCCCTCATGCGATTGTGGTGAGAGACGGAGTGAAAAAGGAGATACCTGCATCCCGGCTTGTAATAGGGGACTTGGTCTGTCTGGAGGCGGGCTGTCAGGTTCCGGCGGATTTGCAGCTGATTCACACGGTCAACCTAAAGGTGGAGGAGTCAGCCCTCACGGGGGAGAATCTTCCGGTGGAAAAGGACGAGCATTTTATGCAGGGTGAGGACTGTGGGCAGAGGACGCAGGAATTGGAGGATATTCCGCTGGGAGACAGACGGAACATGGCGTTCATGTCCACCATTGTCACAGGAGGACACGGGGAGGGAATTGTCACTGCCACAGGTATGAGTACCCAGATTGGACAGATTGCTTCGCTCATCTCGGAGGTGGAGGAATTGACTCCTCTGCAGAAAAGGCTTGGGGATTTGGGGAAGGCGTTGAGTGCGGTTTCACTGCTTTTGTGCGGGAGCCTTTTTGTGCTGGCAATGCTGCAGCAACGTGATATCTTGGAGATGCTGCTGGTGGCAATCTCACTGGCGGTGGCGGCTGTGCCGGAGGGACTGCCGGCGGTGGTCACGATTTGTCTGGCATTGTCTGTGACCAGAATGGTGCGAGAGAACACGATTATCAGGAGACTTCCCTCCGTGGAGACGCTGGGAGCGGTGAGTATTGTGTGTTCGGATAAGACCGGAACCTTAACCCAGAATCGAATGACGGTGGAGAGATGTTTTGCGGCGGGCAAGTCGGAGGACTTTTTTTATGGCATGGTGCTCTGTAACGATGCGGAGCTTTCGGAGCGGCTTGGAGACCCGACGGAGCTGGCGCTCTTAGAGTACGGTGACAGATACGGCTACAGCCGGGGGGAGCTGGAGCAGCGTATGCCCAGGGAGGCGGAGCTGCCCTTTGATTCGGACAGGAAGATGATGACCACCTTCCACAGCAATCCACAGGGAAAATCGGTGAGTTATACCAAGGGAGCTCCGGATATCGTGCTGCCGAGATGTACTTATATCCGGACGGAAAACGGGGAGGAGCGTATGAGCCCTGCCCGCAGGATGGAGATAGAGACAGCTATGGAGGAGATGTCCGGCTGCGCGCTGCGGAGCCTTGCCATCGCGATGTACCGTGGGGCGGCGGGACCGATGGAAGAACAACTGACCTTTCTCGGGCTGGTGGGAATGCAGGACCCGGTGCGACCGGAGGCCGTGGAGGCGGTGGAGACCTTCCGGCGTGCGGGCGTCAAGACGGTCATGATTACCGGCGACCATGCGGAGACGGCTTTTGCCATTGCGGGACAGCTTGGAATTGCCCACAGGATGGAGCAGTGCATGACGGGCAGCCAGCTTCAGCGGCTGAGTGACGAGGAGCTGTCTGAGCAGCTTCGGGACAGGAATATCACAGTGTTTGCCCGAGTGTCTCCGGCGCAGAAAGTACGAATCGTCAAAGGCTTCAGGGGGTTGGGAGAGATTGTGGCGATGACCGGAGACGGAGTGAACGATGCCCCTTCCCTGAAAAGTGCGGATATCGGCATTGCCATGGGCAAAAATGGCACAGATGTAGCAAAGCAGGCATCCGACATGATTCTGGCAGATGATAATTTTGCCACGATAGAGAAGGCGATTGAGGAGGGGAGAAGTGTCTATGAAAATATACGGAAATCCGTTATCTTTCTGCTCTCGTCCAACATGGGTGAGATATTGACGATGTTTACGGCAGTGATGCTTGGTCTTGCGTCCCCCTTGAAATCCAGCCATATCCTGTGGGTAAACCTGATTACGGATTCCCTTCCGGCTCTGGCGCTGGGCGTTGACAAAAATGACGGCAAAAGCCTGATGGAGCACAATCCCAGAAAACCCGGGGAAAGCTTGTTTGCACGGGGAGGCTGGGCGTGCACCTGCTTTTATGGACTGCTGATAGCAGGAATCAGCCTTGCGGCATTTTTGCTGCTGCCCTGCGTGATTCTCCATTCCACCGGTCAAGAGCTTGGTCTGGATGGCATACGGGAGGTATTGAGCATGGAGGGCATCCTGAGCCGTTCGCAGACCTATGCCTTCACAGTGCTGGGAATGTCGCAGCTTTTCCATGCTGTGGGGATGAGGGATACCGGATGTTCGGTGTTCCGAATGGATTTTAGAGAAAATAAAATGATGCTGGCGGCATGGGTGGTGGGTTTCGGACTGCAGTTTGTCGTCACGGGGATTCCGTGTCTGGTGTCGGCTTTCGGCACTGCCAAGCTGTCTCCGTTAGAGTGGCTCTGTCTGCTGGGATTGTCGTCTTTTCCGATGATTGCCCACGAGTGTATAGTGCTTGTCGGGAAACTTGGGAAAGATTAAAGATTTTCTTGAAAAATGTTGATTTTCACTATATAATCTTCACTATATGATGATGTCGCTTTTGCTCGGACGCTCATATGATGACCTGCACCGACCTGAGAAGATATTTCGAAGGTTGGTAGAATCGAAAAAAGTTGAGGAATGACAAAATGGATAAAATTATTTTGACCGGAGACAGACCTACGGGACGACTTCATGTAGGGCATTATGTAGGGTCGCTGCGCAGGCGTGTGGAGCTGCAGAATTCCGGGGAATACCAAAAGACCTTTATCATGATTGCGGACGCGCAGGCACTCACTGACAATATAGAGAACCCGGAGAAGGTGCGTCAGAATATTATCGAGGTGGCGCTGGATTACATGTCCTGTGGACTGGATCCCGCCAAGTCTACCCTCTTTATTCAATCACAGATTTCTGAGCTGTGTGAGTTGACCTTTTATTATATGGATTTGGTGACGGTGGCAAGGCTGCAGCGCAACCCTACGGTCAAGAGCGAGATACAGATGCGCAATTTTGAAGCCAGCATTCCCGTGGGATTTTTTACTTATCCCATCAGTCAGGCTTCGGATATCACGGCGTTCAAGGCTACCACGGTGCCTGTGGGAGGAGACCAGCTTCCTATGATAGAGCAGACCAGAGAGATTGTGCACAAGTTTAATACAGTGTACGCTCCTGTGCTGGTGGAGCCCAAGGCACTTCTTCCCGAGAACGAAGCATGCCAGCGTCTGCCCGGAATCGACGGCAAGGCGAAAATGAGCAAATCTTTGGGCAACTGTATCTATCTGGCGGATTCTGCCGATGAGGTGAGAACTAAAATTATGAGCATGTATACAGACCCTCAGCATTTGCAGGTGAGTGACCCCGGCCATCTGGAGGGCAACACGGTCTTTACTTATCTGGATGCGTTCAGCAATCCGGGGCATTTTGAGAGATATCTGCCCGATTATGCCAATCTGGATGAGCTGAAGGCGCATTATCAGAGAGGCGGTCTGGGCGATGTGAAGGTGAAAAAGTTCCTGAACAATGTGATGCAGGAGACTTTGGAGCCTATCCGTGAGCGCAGAAAGG
>CAZUAP010000008.1:0-31070 GCA_964617975.1 uncultured Acetatifactor sp.
AACCTTCAAAATCCAAAAATAAATTTTCCAAAATCTGCCGGCAGTCAAAAACTTTTTGGGAGAAGCTGCATATGATAGAAAGGATAACAGGCATTGTGAAAGAGGGTGGGGATATGCTTTTTTCAGAGCTGAAATGTAAGGATGTCATCAATGTGAAGGATTGCAGGAAACTGGGGAGAGTATGCGACCTGGAGTTTGATGAGTGTAAGGGATGTATCTGCAAGATTATTGTGCCGGGAGGAAATAAGATGTTAAATTTCCTGCGGTGTGAGCCTGATATTGAGATACCATACCGGGATATCTGCCAGATTGGGCCGGAGGTAATTTTAGTTGACATCAAAGATGGCAGCCGTTATAATGAAAAATAACATATGCTTTTAAATGGAGGTATACAAATGAAGTGTCCTTTTTGCAGTCATGAAAATACAAGGGTGATTGACTCCAGACCTGCGGAGGATAACAATTCCATTCGTCGGCGCAGAGTGTGCGACGAATGCGGCAAGAGGTTTACAACTTACGAGAAAATCGAGACGATTCCACTGATTATCATCAAAAAAGACAATAACAGAGAGACCTATGACAGATCCAAAATCGAGGCCGGTGTGCTGAGAGCCTGCCATAAGCGTCCGGTCAGTGCGCAGCAGATTAACGCACTTGTGGATGTTGTGGAGACGGAAGTTTTTAATCTGGAGGAGAGGGAGATTCCCAGCCAGACAATCGGTGAGCTTGTGATGAATAATCTGAAAAGTCTGGACGCGGTGGCATATGTGCGTTTTGCTTCTGTCTACCGGGAATTCAAAGATGTAAATACCTTCATGGATGAATTAAAAAAAGTTTTGAACTAATGTTTTTGTGAATTTTGCCGATATATCTTACAAGAGAAAGCTCATCGGACAAGAATAGTGCACAAAGAGATGTGCAGAAATGAGAATCAGAATGAGAGAAGGAGGTGTAATCATGAGTATGGGAATCAACGGTGCTTACAATAGCGTACTGCAGAATTACCGGGTGCCGACCATCCCCACTGTCAGTGTGGACGAGGTCAAACAGCAGGATTTGCAGCGGATACAGGAACAGAATTCACCGGTGCTTAATACTTATGAGGAGCCGTCTGTACCTGCAGTCAGAAAACCGGACGCGCAGTTGGAAGACATATCAGTCACGTTCAACAGGCAGGAGGATTTCGGTTACATAGGTAAGGACAGCGATATTTTCTCGCTGGATGTGGAGAAGGCAGTCTCCGATATGCAAAAGGACCGAGTGCTGCAGCAGTATCAGTATTTTGTGGGCAGTTCGCAGAATCTGTATGAGCCCCGCCAGTCGGAGGATGGAATTGTCATCCCGAAATTCTGATGTGCCATTTTATTTCCGAAAACTATACATAATCGCGCAGCGGAAAGGTGCAAATCCGGACAATGGGTTTGCACTTTTTTTAACGGCAAATGAACCGTTTTGCGTCTTGAAATAAATGGCGTGATGGTGTATTCTTATAGTTGTAGAGAGCGAACGTGTTTTACGGCGGAGGAATGGATATGAATAACGATGAGATTACTAAAAAATGGGAAACGGAGACCGGAATGCCGTTGGAGGAACTGTTCAACATCGTCAAGGGAGTGTCACAGGTCTATCCGATGATTGTACTTGCGAATTTGACCAGGAATACATATTCCATGCTGCGGGATGAGGGCTTTCTGTGTAATGATGTGGCTCAGACGGGATGCTATGATGAGTTGATAGAAAATAATTCCGAGAATATACATCCCAATTATCAGGCGCTTTTTCAGGAATGCTTTTCGAGAGAGCACTTGCTCAAGAGTTATAAGAAGGGCAAGACGGAGGTGTATGCTGAGCTCTACCAGAAGAATAGAGATGGACAATATCAGTGGGTGTCGACTCAGGTGATTCGGCTTGGAAACAGTTCAGGAGAGATTACCCATATCTGTTTCAACCGCGTTATGGATGAGCAGGTTTTGGAGAAACATGGGAAACGCAAATAAAATGCTGATTCTTGCATTCTCATTAGTCTTATGTTATACTGCGTAGGTTGAGCGACAATGAGAATGAATAATTAAATAGTTCAAAGCAATAGGTGTCAGACCCATTATGGGAGTCTGGTGAAAAGGGAAACAGGTGAGAATCCTGTACGAACTCGTCACTGTATTTGGGGAGCTTATGCCAATATGTCACTGGGAGACCGGGAAGACGGCAGAAGCGGTGAGCCATAAGCCAGGAGACCTGCCTGTTGTTGTACAGGGGTATTCATCCAAACCACGAGTAACTGGTTGTACATAGGAGGCCGGCGGGGACACCGCAGGGTTTGTTTTGTATTGTCCATTTATCTCGCAGATAAATTTATCTCGCAGATGAATGGGCTTTTTTTATCAGAAATTTCGCTCATCATAATCATGAAGAAAACGGAGGAAAAGGACGTGAAAAAGAAATGGATGACTATTTTTGTCACAGCCTTGGCAGGTGTATGCCTGTTGTCCGGCTGCGGCAAGTCAGAAAAGCAAAAGGAGACAAAGCAGGCTATTTTGGTGGTGAGCTTTGGCACCAGCTACAATGAAAGCCGGGATATTACCATCGGAGCCATCGAGGAGGATATCGCGGCGGCATTCCCCGATTATGAGGTGCGCAGGGCTTTTACCAGCCAGATTATTATCGACAAGCTGAAGGAGAGAGATGGTCTGGAGATAGACAATGTGGAGGAGGCGCTGGACAGAGCGGTGGCAGACGGTGTGAATGTGCTGGTGGTGCAGCCGACACATCTGATGGACGGCTATGAGTACACGGACCTCGCAGATGCGCTGAAGGAGTATGAGGACCGGTTTGACCAGCTCGTGCTGGGAGCTCCGCTTTTGACGGAGGATGCAGATTTCGAGGCGGTGGCGAAGGCAATCGCGGGGGAGACAGCCGCTTATGATGACGGCGAGACCGCAATCTGCTTTATGGGTCATGGCACGGAAGCGGATTCCAACGAAGTTTATTCCACCATGCAGGAGAAACTGACGGCGCTTGGTTACGATAATTATTACATCGGCACAGTGGAGGCGGAGCCCACGGTGGACGATGTGATTGAGGCGGTAAATGCTGCCGGTAAGTATACCAGGGTAGTGCTGGCACCCCTCATGGTAGTTGCCGGTGACCACGCCAACAATGATATGGCAGGCGATGGTGAGGATTCCTGGAAGACGCTGTTTACCCAGGAAGGCTATGAGGTAGAATGCCTGATTCAGGGACTTGGACAATATGAGGCAGTGCGTCAGATTTATGTGGAGCATACACAGGCTGCCATCAATCAACTGCAGTAGAGAGGAAAATGAAAATTATGAAATTCAAATACCAGATAGGTGCGTTTTGCGCGGCAGTGCTTTTGGCTGTATCCGGCATTCCTGCTCAGGCGGGGGAGGTAGCTTCATCGGAGGAGATGACCGAAGTACAGCAGGTGTTGGAGGAGGGGATGAGTCCCGTAACCGGCGCCGATATCCGTGACGGAGTCTATGATGTGGAGGTAAATTCCAGTTCCTCCATGTTTCGGATTGTGGAGGCGAAACTTACGGTTGAGGATGGCGAGATGAGCGCCGTGCTCACGCTGAGCGGCACGGGGTACCTGATGCTGTACATGGGAACCGGTGAGGATGCCGTGGCTGCAGAGGAGACTGAGTATATCAGTTATGTGGAAAATGCGGACGGCGCGTACACCTATCAGATACCTGTGTCGGCGCTGGATGCGGAGATTGACTGTGCCGCCTACAGCAAACGGAAGGAAAAATGGTATGACCGGAAACTTGTTTTCCGGGCAGATTCTCTGCCGGAGGGTGCAATTCTCACCAGACCCGCAGACACAGACTTAGAGGATGGTGACTATGAGATAGAGGTCTCGCTGGCGGGGGGCAGCGGACGAGCCTCCATAGAGTCTCCTGCAAAACTGTCCGTGCAGGATGGAAAAGCTACCGCGAGAATTGTCTGGAGCAGCTCCAATTACGACTATATGAAACTGGGCAGTCAGGTGTACTATCCCGTACAGACAGAGGGCAATTCCACCTTTGAGATACCGGTCACGGTTTTTGACGGAGAGATGGCGGTGACGGCGGATACCACAGCCATGAGCACCCCTCATGAGATTGCATATACGCTGCACTTTGATTCGTCCTCTGTGCGTGCAGGTAAAGTCAACCTGTGGATTCCCATCGGGGTGGCAGTGGGGGTGTGCCTTGTGATTGTGGCGGTGTATATTGGTTTTAAGAGGAGAAAATCTTCATGAAAAAAGATGTTCTGATGGGACTTGCCTTTATCCTGTTCCTATTCGGCATTTTGACAGCCTGCGGAAACACGCAGGCTGTTGGTGATTATAATATCAGCCGCAGTCTGACCTATTCTCACAGTATGGTGACGGATTATGCAAAAGGATTTTCGGTGGATTATTATGAAGGCGGTTATGCGCTGATTTCTGTCTCGGACGGCAGCCGCTTTCTGGTTGTGCCTGAGAACGGGGAAGTACCGCAGGATTTAAGTGAGGATATCTGCGTTCTGCAGCAGCCTGTTTCAGATATTTATCTTGCAGCGTCGGCGGTCATGGATATGTTTTGCGCCGTGGATGCCATAGACGCCATCAGCCTTTCCGGTACGGCAGTGGATTCCTGGCACATTGACGAGGCAAGGGAGGCGATGGAGAACGGCTCCATAGAGTATGCGGGCAAATACAGTGCCCCGGATTACGAAATGATTGTGGAAAAGGGATGCAGGCTGTCCATTCAGTCCACCATGATAGAGCATGCGCCTGAGGTGAAGGAACAGCTGGAGCTTTTGGGGATTCCGGTGCTGGTGGACCGCTCCAGCTACGAGGAGCATCCTCTGGGGCGCATGGAGTGGATTAAACTCTACGGTGTGCTCACCGGTCAGGAGGAAACTGCCGTGGCAGCCTTTGAACAGCAGGAAAAGATATTTGAAGATGCACTTGCGCAAGAGGCGCTGGGCAAAACGGTGGCATATTTCTACGTCACCTCCAACGGCTCCGTCAATGTGCGCAAACCCGGTGATTACATATCAAAGATGATTGCACTTGCCGGAGGAACGTATATTTTGGAGGATTCCGGTGAGGACAGCGCTGCGGGGACAATGAATCTGCAGATGGAGGAATTTTATGACAAGGCTAAGGATGCGGATTATCTGATTTACAGCAGTTCCATAGAGGGAGAGCTTTGTTCGGTGGATGAACTGCTGGACAAAAGTCCGTTGTTTGCGGATTTCAAGGCGGTGCAGGAGAAAAACGTGTGGTGTACCACCGAGGACTTGTACCAGAGCTCCATGGAATTAGGCACGGCTATGGCAGATATCCACACAATGCTTACGATGGAGGATGCGGAGGATGAGGAACTCACTTATCTGTTCCGGTTGGAATAACATGGATAAAAGAAGACACCGGGGCGCGAGCTTTGCATTTCTGTTCGTGCTGCTGGGGTTGTTGATGTGCGCGGCGGTCAGTCTTGGAAGTGTCAAGATTCCTTTGAGGGAGGTATGGCAGATTTTGACCGGCAGAGGGAGCAATGCCGCGCACAGCGCGATTGTCTGGAATATCCGTTTTCCGAGGGCATTGGCGGCGGTCTTTTTGGGTGGAGGACTTGCCCTGTCGGGATATCTGCTCCAGACCTTTTTCGGGAATCCCATCGCGGGACCTTTTGTGCTGGGAATTTCTTCCGGAGCCAAACTTGCGGTGGCATTGACGCTGGTGGGAATATTGCGGACAGGCAGGCATACAAACTCGTTTTTGTTGATTGGAGCGTCTTTCCTTGGAGCATTGCTTTCCATGGGACTTGTACTGCTTTTGGCGGGCAGGGTGCGCAATTCGGCGATGTTGATTGTGTGCGGCGTGATGATAGGGTATATCTGTTCTGCCGTCACGGATTTCGTGGTGACTTTTGCGGAGGATTCGGATATTGTGAATCTTCACAACTGGTCGTTGGGGAGTCTCTCGGGAATCACCTGGGATAATGTGCTGGTGATGGCAGTCCTTATCCTAGGTGCTGCGGCCGGCGTGTTCCTGCTGTCCAAGCCTATAGCAGCCTGTCAGATGGGGGAGGCATACGCCGCAAGCATGGGGGTAAATGTGCGCGTGTTCCGTATTTGGCTGGTACTTTTGTCCAGCCTGCTGGCGGCCTGTGTCACAGCGTTTGCGGGACCGGTCTCCTTTGTGGGAATCGCGGTTCCACAGCTGGTGCGATATGGATTTCGGACGACAAGACCTCTGGTCATGATTCCGGCTTGTTTTATGGGAGGGGCAATCTTTTGCCTGTTCAGTGATTTGATTGCGAGGATTGTGTTTGCCCCCACAGAACTCAGCCTAAGCAGTGTGACTGCGCTTTTCGGCGCACCGGTGGTCATCTGGGTTATGGTGAAACGCAGAAAGGAAGGTGCAGCGTGAGCGGATATTTTTTTCGCACGGACAAAATGAGTGTGGGATATCACGGCGTGCCGCTGGTGAAGGACATCTGGCTGGAGATTGGACGCGGTGAGATTGTCACTTTGATTGGGGCAAATGGCGTGGGCAAGTCTACCATCCTGAAAAATATTACGGCGCAGCTTGCGCCGGTGGCGGGTACGGTGTATCTGGAGGAGATGCCTGTACACCGGATGCCCAGACAGAGACTGGCACAGAATATGTCAGTGGTTCTCACCGAGAGAGTCAAGGGAGAGTGGATGACCTGTGCGGAGGTGGTGGCAGCCGGCAGATATCCCTACACAGGGAGGCTGGGAATTTTGTCCGGAGAGGATTGGCAGAAGGTTCAGGAGACCATGGAGACCGTGGGAATCACTGCGCTTGCAGACAAAGAGTTTGCCGCGTTGAGCGACGGGCAGAGGCAGCTTGCCATGCTCGCCCGGGCACTGTGTCAGGAGCCGGAGGTTCTGGTGCTGGATGAGCCCACTTCCTATCTGGATATGAGATATAAGCTGGAAGTGCTGGCTGTTTTGCAGCGCATGGCGAGGGAGCGCGGCTTGACAGTGATTATGTCCCTTCATGAGCTGGAGCTTGCGCAGCGCATATCGGACAAGATTGTCTGTGTAAAAGGGGACTGCATTCACAGGTATGGCGCGCCGGAGGAGATTTTTACTCCCGGCTATATCGAGGAGCTTTATGATATGAAGACGGGAACTTATGATGTGCTGAACGGTAGACCGGAGCTGCCCGGGGTGAGGGGACTGCCCAGAGTGTTTGTCCTCGGGGGAGGCGGCAGAGGCATCCCGGTATACCGGCGGCTTCAGAGACAGGGCATCCCCTTTGCCGCGGGAATTTTGTGGGAGAATGATTTGGATTATCCTGTGGCGGCAGATTTGGCAGTCCGGGTCATCAGCGAGAAGGCGTTTGCATCCGTAAGGCAGGAGACCCACGAACGGGCGGTGGAAGTCCTTCGGGGCTGTGAGGAGGTCCTTTGCTGCATAGATGAATTTGGTGAGTGGAATCAGGTCAACAGAGAATTGATGGAACTTGCACAGGAGCTTGGCAAGCTGAAACGAGGTTAAAGATGGCGAAAGTGATTATGATACAGGGAACGATGTCCAACGCGGGCAAGAGTCTGCTGTGTGCGGGGTTATGCCGCATTTTTAGGCAGGACGGATACAGGGTGGCGCCCTTCAAGTCCCAGAATATGGCGCTGAATTCCTACATAACGGAGGAGGGGCTTGAGATGGGGCGCGCGCAGGTGATGCAGGCGGAGGCGGCAGGTATCAGACCCAGTGTGGATATGAATCCTATTTTGTTAAAGCCGACAAACGATATCGGTTCTCAGGTGATTGTAAATGGCGAGGTGGTGGGAAATTTTTCCGCGGGAGAGTATTTTGCCCGCAAGAAAGAATTGATACCGGATATCCTGCGCGCTTTCCGCAGGCTGGAGGAGCAGGCGGACATCATTGTGATTGAGGGTGCCGGCAGTCCGGCGGAAATCAATCTGAAGGAAAATGACATCGTGAATATGGGCATGGCTAAGCTGGTGGATGCGCCGGTACTGCTGGTGGGCGATATCGACAGGGGTGGCGTGTTTGCACAGCTTCTGGGGACACTGATGCTCCTGGACGAGGAGGAGCGGGCAAGGGTGCAGGGGCTGGTCATCAATAAATTCCGCGGGGACAAAAGCATTCTGGACCCCGGGGTGCGGATGCTTGAGGAGCGCGGCGGCATTCCGGTGACGGGTGTGATTCCCTATATGGAGCTTTCGCTGGAGGACGAGGACAGTCTCACGGAGAGATTTCACAGGCGGGAGGCCAAGATGATTGATTTGGCGGTCATACGTTATCCGCGCATCTCTAATTTTACGGATTTTGATGTGTTTGAGCAGGCGGAAGGGGTGTCGCTGCGCTATGTCCGCAGTGTGGCTGAGCTGGGACATCCGGATATGATTTTCCTTCCGGGCAGCAAGAATACCATGGAGGATTTGCGCTGGATGAGGGAGTGCGGTCTGGAGGCGGCGGTCAAAAAGCGCGCAGGCAGAACGGTTGTCTTCGGAATCTGCGGAGGATATCAGATGCTGGGTAAATGCATCAGCGACCCGTATGAGGTGGAACAGGGCGGCAGCATGAGGGGGATGGAGCTCCTTGCGGTGGAGACCGTTCTGGAGAGGCAAAAGACCAGAAGAACTGTGAGTGGAAATATCGGTCAGATGGAGGGCATTTTGGCGAATCTGTCGGGACAGGAAGTCGAAGGGTATGAGCTGCACATGGGCTGCACAAGGTACCCGGATGGGGGCGAGTGCCCCATGGTGGTCTGTCAGGAGGAAGTCTACGGCTCTTACGTTCATGGAATTTTTGATAAAAATGATATGGCGTCGCGGCTGCTGCAGGCACTTGCCGAGCGCAAGGGCGCCTTGCTGGACACCGGTGGGATGATGGATTACAGGGCGTATAAGGAGACGCAGTATGATAAACTGGCGGACGGGCTGAGAGAGCATCTGGAGCTGGATAAGGTGTACGGAATGCTTCGGGAGGCAAAGATTTGATAGCACAGGACAGACGTGGTAGAATAAGAGGACAGGAGAAACAACAAAAATGCAATATACCGAAATGAGGGAACAAATCCTGAATATGGTGCCGGATTCGCCGGATGAGCAGGTCCAAAGACAGGTGAAGGAGCGATGGGACGGCATTGCCAAGCCTCTGGACGGCATGGGACAATTTGAGACCCTGATTGCCCGGATTGGTGCAATTACGGGGAAGGTGGATGTGGATATTCATAAAAAAGCTGTCCTTGTCATGTGTGCGGACAATGGTATTGTGGCGGAGGGAGTGAGCCAGTCCGGTCAGGAGGTCACCACGCTGGTGGCGGAATCCATGGGCAGGCAGCAGTCCTCGGTTTGTAAGATGGCACACTGCGCCGGGGCGGATGTGATTCCCGTGGATGTGGGTATCAACGGCAGTGAGACCATTCCGGGTGTCCTGAACAGGAAAGTGATGCCCGGAACCCGGAATTTCCTGAAGGAGCCTGCCATGACAGAGGAACAGGTGATTCGCGCGATTGCAATCGGGATGGAGATGGCAGCATTCTGCAGGCAGCAGGGATATGGCATTCTTGCCACCGGGGAGATGGGCATAGGCAATACCACTACCAGCAGCGCCATGGCGGCAGCGATGCTTGGGATGAACGGGGATGAGTTGGAAACGGTCATCGGCAGGGGGGCAGGGCTTGACGATTCCGGTCTGGTGAGGAAGAAACAGGTCATAGCACAGGCACTTCAAAAATACGATTTTCATACGGATGAGACATTGCGGATTCTCTCCTGCGTGGGGGGACTGGATATCGCCGGACTTGTGGGGGTTTTTCTGGGTGCAGCGAGGGAGCATCTGCCCGTGGTGATAGACGGTGTTATCAGTGCTGTGGCTGCGCTGGCGGCGGAGCGTCTGGTGCCCGGTGTGCGGGACTATATGCTGCCGTCCCACAGGAGCAAGGAGCCCGCGGCGCAGCGGATTCTGCAGGAGCTTGGACTGGAACCTGTGATTGATGCCTCTCTGGCACTGGGGGAGGGAACGGGAGCCGTGATGATGTTCGGGCTGTTGGATATGGCGATGGCTGTGTATCATACACCCACCACATTTGAGGATATATCGGTGGAACAGTATCAGAGGTTTTGAGGAAAGGGAGACGGGCAGATGTTGGAACTGGTCATCGGAGGCAGCTGCAGCGGTAAATCTGCCTATGCGGAAAAGCTGCTCTTTGACAACAAAGATTTGGATTTTAAATATTATATAGCTGCCATGCAGCCTTTCGATGAGGAAAGCCGTGCTCGGGTGGAGCGGCACAGACAAAGCCGTGACGGAAAAGGCTTTGTGACCATCGAGCAGTACCAGAATGTGGGACTTGCCCTGAACTGTATGGAGTCCGGCAAGGATAAAAAAATGACAGAAATAAAATGCGGTGCCCTGCTGGAATGTGTATCCAATCTGACGGCGAATGAAATGTTTGGAGGAGCTGAGCCCTTGGCTTCGCAGGAGACTGCGGACAAGGTCTGCAGTGATATTCTGAGTCTTGGAGAAAATCTGGAGATGCTCGTGGTCGTCAGCAACAATGTGTTTGAGGACGGCGTAAGCTATGATGAGACCACGACAGCATATCTGGAGGCTATGGGGCGTATCAACGCAAGGCTGGCTGCGGCGGCGGATGCGGTCACGGAGGTCGTGGCGGGCATTCCGGTTGCAGTGAAAGCAGCGTCCAACAGCGCGGAACAATGTGGAATGGAGACTGATATATGAAGACAATTCTAAAGTCCTTTATCATTGCATTTTCAACCTATTCTAAGATACCCATGCCGCAGTTTGAGTGGCGCAAGGAGGATATGAAATATGCACTCTGTTTCTTTCCATGGGTGGGTGCTGTGGTGGGCGGTGTGCTCTGGCTTTTTTGTCTGGCGGCAGAAAGGCTCGGAATGGGAGAGCTGAGCACCTGCCTGATTGGTACAGCCATCCCGCTGGCGGTCACGGGGGGATTTCATCTGGACGGTTTTCTGGATGCCATGGATGCCTTTCATTCTTACGGGGAGAGGGAGCGGAAACTGGAGATTTTAAAGGATGCCCATATTGGCGCGTTTTCCGTCATCATGACCCTTTTGTGCGGGATGATTTATGTCAGTGCATTCTCGGAAATTCAGACGGCGCAGTCTCTGGCGGTTTTTTGCTGCGGCTTTGTGTTGTCCAGAACGCTCAGCGGACTGAGTCTGGTATATCTGAAGGCTGCCAAATCCGATGGACTTTTGGTCACGTTTGCCGGTAGTGCGGATGTGCGCATTGTGCGGGTGGTGCTCTGGCTGGAACTTTTCCTGTGCAGCGGCGTGATGCTTGGTCTGTCACCGGTGACAGGCGGAATGGTCCTGTGCGCCGCCGGGTTCTGTTTTGGCTATTACCGCCGGCGCAGCTATCGGGAGCTTGGAGGTATCACGGGAGATATGGCAGGATATTTTGTAGTCATTTGTGAGACTGCCATGGCGGTGGCTGCCGCAGTGGGGAGCCGTATCTGAATGCGGAGAAAGATTGGCGGCGTGGAGGCTTGAAGAAGGGAGAAATAGGATGCTGGAGCTGTATATTGGAGGTCACGCTCAGGGGAAACTGGAATACGTGCGCAACAACCATACAGATAGAATGTTGAAAAAGACTATAGACGACACTGTGGTGAACAGACTGCGGATTGTGGACGGGGAGAGCGCAGATGAGATTGCCCCCTGCGAGGGAGAGTGCCTTGTGGTGAATCATTTGCATCTTTGGGTACGGGAGCGGCTGCGGCGCGGAGAGAATCCGGCGGCACAGTTGGAAAGCCTTTTATCCACTGTTTCCGACTGTATTCTCATCAGCGATGAGGTGGGAAACGGCATTGTGCCCATGGAGCCGTCAGAGCGGGAGTATCGGGAGGCGCTTGGGAGGATTTTGATTCAGGCGGCGGCGAAGGCTGACAGAGTGGAGCGTGTGATATGCGGTTTGGGACAGAGATTAAAATAGGGTGTTCACTGAAACTGACCCTGATACGACATGGTTTCACGTCTTCCAATCTTGCGCACAGATATCTGGGCAGGACGGATGAGGGACTTGCTGAATCGGGAATTCAGGCACTGAAACAGCGCATGCAGGATGCCGGGCAGGGCGGAAAGCCCCTGCCGGAGGCGGATTATCTTTTTTCGGGACCCATGGAGAGATGCCGGGAGACGGCAGAAATTTTGTATCCGGGACAGGTTCCCATCCTCATCCCGGAGTGGACGGAGATAGATTTCGGCGATTTTGAGGGGAAAAATTACGAGGAGCTGCAGGGGAATGCAGATTATCAGGCTTGGATTGACAGCGGCGGCAGCCTGCCCTTCCCATCGGGAGAGAGCAGAGAGGATTTCCTGGAGCGCAGTATGCGGGGATATGAGAGGATGCTTAAGGAGCTGTGGGAGATTCGGCAGAGGGACAGCTGTTTCCGGCTGGGGGAGGATGGTGTTCTCCGAGTGACGGCGATTGTCCATGGAGGGAATATCATGGCAGTCTGCAGCAGTCTGCTTGGCGGTGAGTATTTTGATTATCAGATACAGTGCGGAGGTGAGTACACTTGTCCTACCATTATCATATAATTGCATTCTGGGCGGGATTCATGGTGGATTTGCTGTTGGGGGACCCCCACGGACTGCCGCATCCGGTCTGTTTCATCGGCAGGCTGATTTCCCGGCTGGAGGCGAGACTTCGCAGGGAGGGCAGCGTCCGCAATCCAAAGGATACCCAAAGGAGGGGGACACTGCTGGTTGTCCTCGTGCTTTTGGTGACAGGAGTCCTCGCATTTGGGATTCTCGCGTTGGCTTATCTTTTGCATCCCGTGGCGGGTATTTTGGTGGAGACAGTGATGACCTGGCAGATACTTGCGCTGAAAAGTCTGCGGGTGGAGAGTATGGAGGTGTATCATTGTCTTGTGGACAGGGGACTGCCCGAGGCGCGTCATGCAGTGTCCATGATTGTGGGGCGGGACACGGAGCATCTGGACGAGGAAGGCGTCATCAAAGCTGCGGTGGAGACGGTGGCGGAAAATACCTCCGACGGCGTGATTGCTCCCATGCTGTATCTTGCCCTCGGCGGTCCGGTGGCGGGATTTTTGTATAAGGCTGTGAACACCATGGATTCCATGATTGGATATAAGAATGAAAAGTATCTGTATTTCGGAAGAAGTGCGGCGAGACTGGACGATGTGGTCAACTATCTTCCGGCGAGAATCAGTGCGGGGCTGATGATTGCGGTATGTGTCGTGGCGGGCAGGGAGTTCGATGCCGCTTTAGCATGGAAGATACATAAAAGGGATTGTCATAATCATGCCAGTCCCAATTCCGCCCAGACAGAGTCTGTATGTGCAGGAGCGCTGGGAATCCGTCTGGCGGGGGATGCCTGCTACTTTGGCAAAAAGGTGGAGAAACCCTATATCGGGGATGCACTTCGCGAGGTGGAGCCGGAGGATATCTGCCGCGCCAACCGCCTTATGTATCTGACGGCAGGGCTGTGCCAGCTCATATGCCTGATACTGATGGGAGGTGCTTTATGGCTGATGTAAGAATCCATAGCGGACAGCAGGAAATGCTGCAGAGTGTTCACGGGGGGGATATCTACCGCAATCCTGTGAAAATGGATTTTTCGGTGAATGTGAATCCACTGGGAATGCCGGAAGGGGTGAAACGAGCCTTGCATCTGGCTGTGGATGCGTGTGAGACTTATCCGGACATTCGGGAGGCGGAGCTTAAGGAGGCGCTCAGTGCGTCGACAGGGATTCCGCAGACGAGATTACTGTGTGGGAGCGGTGCCTCACAACTGCTGCTGGCGGTGGTGCAGACGCTCAGACCCGGAAGGACGGTGATACCGGTCCCCTCCTTTTATGGTTATGAATATGCGGCTTGTGCCGGCGGCGGAGAGGTTGCTTTTTATCGGATGCGTAAGGAGCAGGATTATCGGTGTGATGCCGGGATTTACGAGCTGCTGACGCCGGAGACGGAGCTACTCTTTCTGGCAAATCCCAATAACCCTGTGGGCAATCTGACGGATGGTGCATTCTTGGAAGAATTGATTTCCTATTGTGGAGAACAGGGGATATACGTGGTGCTGGACGAGTGCTTTATAGAATTTTGCCGGAAACGTGAGAAAGCCTCGTTCTTGGGACGACTGCAGGACTTCCCGAATCTTCTGGTACTTCGCGCGTTTACCAAAAGCTATGCCATGCCCGGGGTGCGGCTTGGCTATCTGGCGTGCAGTGATGAGGAGCTGCTTGGAAAGATTGGGGTGCAGCTCCCCGAGTGGAATCTGTCGGCCTTTGCCCAGAGAGCCGGGGTGGCAGCCTTGGAGGAAAAGGATTATTTGGAGCGGACGGTGGATTATGTGGAGCAGGAAAGAAATTTTCTGGTTGGGAACTTGCGGCGGCTGGGTATCCGAGTGTATGACTCATGCGCGAATTTCCTGCTTTTGTACAGTGAATCCCTTCTGTATGAAACTTTGCTGGAGCGGGGAATTCTGATACGGGATTGCAATAATTTCCGGGGATTGTCTGAAGGATATTACCGCATTGCGGTGCGTAGCGCGGAGGAAAACCGGCGGTTTGTGGAGGCAGTGGAACAGGTGATGAATGAGGGGCATGGAGGAGCGGAAGTATGGAGAAAGGCATGAAGGAAAAATTTATCGAATATCTGCTGCCTGATGAAATTGAGAAAAGGAGCTTTGAGATAATCACTGCGGAGCTGTCGGAGCAGGGAATTGTGTTGCCTGCAGGGGAGGCGCCTGTGACGAAACGGGTGATTCACACCAGCGCGGATTTTGATTACGCCGAGACATTGGTGTATTCGGAGAATGCGGTGGAAATTGCAAAGGAATTGATTCGCGGCGGGGCGGATATCGTCACGGACACCAACATGGCGCTTGCAGGCATAAATAAAAAGGTGCTGGCGCGCTACGGAGGTGAGGCGCATTGCTTTATGGCGGAGGAGTCTGTGGCCAAGGAGGCGAGGGAGAGAAAGCTGACCCGTGCGGCGGTGAGCATGGAGTATGCGGCGAGACTGCGAAAGCCTTTGATTTTTGCTGTGGGCAATGCGCCCACGGCGTTGATTAAGCTGCATGAGATGATAAGCGCCGGGAGCTTTGTGCCGGCATTCATCATTGGAGTCCCGGTGGGATTTGTGAATGTGGAGGCGGCGAAGGAACTCATATTGGAGACAGAGGTTCCCCATATCGTAAACCGTGGGAGAAAGGGCGGCAGCAATGTGGCTGCGGCGATATGCAACGCGATATTGTATGAGCTCGGCAGATAGGAGGCTTTTATGCGCTATGGATTTACGACGGGAAGCTGTGCGGCAGCGGCGGCGAAGGCTGCGGCATATATGCTGCTCACCGGCAGGGAAAAAAAGAAAATCTGCATAGAGACTCCGAAGGGCATTCCCTATGAGGCAGAGCTGGAGGAGATTGTGCGCAGCCCAAAGGAGGTGAGCTGCGGTGTGCGAAAGGACGGCGGGGATGACCCGGACGTCACCACCGGAAGTCTGATTTGCGCCCGCGTGAGGTTCGGACAGCGGGACGGCAAGGCAAAGAAGGACGCAGGAACAGCGCAGATTCAGATTGATGGAGGTGAGGGCATAGGGCGCGTCACGAAACCCGGGCTGGACCAGCCGGTGGGAAACGCCGCCATCAACCATGTCCCCAGGGAGATGATAGAGAGAGAGGTTTTGGAGGTCTGCGGGATGACGGACTTTGGCGGGAAACTGCAGGTGGAAATCTACGTCCCCGGGGGAGAGAAACTGGCGGAGAGAACCTTTAATCCGAGGCTGGGGATTGAGGGAGGTATCTCCATACTCGGCACCACGGGGATTGTGGAGCCTATGAGCAGTCAGGCTTTGTTGGATACCATCCGGGTGGAGCTGCGCATGAAACGGGCACAGGGGGACAAGGTGGTTCTGGTTTCCCCCGGGAATTACGGATTGGAGTTCATGCGGCAAAATTATGGATATGATTTGGACAAAAGTGTTAAATGCAGCAATTTTATCGGAGAGACCATAGACATGGCGGTGGAGCTTGGATTTGAAAAAATGCTGCTTGCAGGTCATATCGGCAAGCTGGTGAAGGTGGCGGGAGGAATCATGAATACCCATTCCCGGGAGGCGGATTGTCGGATGGAGATTCTGACGGCGGCTGCACTCCGGGAGGGAGTGGACAAAAACGCGGCGTGTCGGATATTAGAATGTGCGACCACGGAGGAGGCATTGGAGCTTTTGGATGGAGCGGGCTGCAGGAGTGCGGTCATGGAGCGGCTGATGGAACGGATTATGTATTATCTGGGACGGCGGGCTGAGGGGAAAATGCAGATGGAATGTATTCTGTTTGCCAATGCCTGCGGCCTGCTGGCGGAGAGCAGCCATGCGCGGGAGCTGCTGCGCACATTGATAAATTAGAAGGAGGAGCGGATTATGGTATATTTTGTGGGGGCAGGTCCCGGTGCGGCAGATTTGATTACGGTGCGTGGAATGCGGCTTTTGGAGCAGGCGGATGTGATTATCTACGCCGGTTCGCTGGTCAATCCGGAGCTTTTGGCTTATGCCGGGGAGAAATGTGAGATATACAACAGTGCCCTTATGACGCTGGAGGAGGTGCTGGAGATTATGGAGCAGGCGGAGCGCGCCGGGAAAATGACGGTGCGGCTGCACACAGGGGAGCCCAGCATCTATGGAGCTGTCAGAGAGCAGATGGACGCTCTTTCTGCAAAAAGTATTCCTTACGAGAGCTGTCCCGGAGTCAGTGCGTGCTTTGGTGCAGCGGCAGCTTTGAATCTGGAATATACGCTGCCCGGAGTTTCACAGTCTTTGATTATCACCAGAATGGAAGGACGGACCAAGGTGCCGGAGAGTGAGCAGATAGAAACGATGGCGGCTCACCGGACTTCCATGGCAATCTATCTGAGCGCGGGGATGCTGGAGGAGCTTGAGAAACGTCTTTTGAAGGGCGGTTATCCGGGGGATACGCCGGTGGCTCTCGCTTACAAGGTCACCTGGCCGGAGGAGCAGATTTATCACTGCACATTGAATCAGCTGGCTGCCACAGGGAGAGCGCACGGCATCACCAACACGGCACTGGTGCTGGTGGGGGAGGCACTGGCGCACAGTCAGTATGAACGCTCGAGACTTTACGCGCCGGATTTTGAGACAGGATATCGAGGGAAGAAAGTATGACAATCAGTATTATCAGTTTTACATCGCAGGGGCAAAGGCTTTCCCTGCAGCTCAGGGAGAAACTTTTGGAAGGCAGCCCGGAAAAAGCAGCACCGGAAAATGAGTGTGTGAGGGTGCTGCTGTATACGAAATACGAATGTGATGGGGAGGAGAAAAATGAGCTTCTCCATTCGGTTTCGGATTTGGGGGAATGGGCGGCAGAGCGGTTTGAACGGCATAATGCTATCGTTTTTGTCTCCGCCTGCGGAATCGCCGTCCGCACCATTGCACCCTTGGTGCAGGACAAGCGCAAGGATAGTCCCGTGCTGGTGATGGATGAGGCGGGACATTTTGTCATTCCGCTTTTGTCCGGACATATAGGAGGAGCCAACCGACTGGCGCAGGAGATTGCCATGCGCATGGGGGCAGTGCCGGTCATCACGACAGCCACGGATGTGAACGGGAAATTTGCGGTGGATGTCTTTGCGCAGGAACAGGGGTTGTATGTCCGAAACAAATCGGGCATCAAGGAGGTGTCTTCCCGGATATTGCGGGGTGAGAAGGCGACCATAGCCCTGGAGGGGATGACACAATCTCAATGTGCAGAGTGGCTTGCGGCGCGGTTGGGAGAATGTCCCGGCGAACTTGTCCCTGTGGACGATACAGACTCCTCTGAAACGGACATTTTCCTTTCCAGTGGGGAAAACGCAGGGGGGGACGGGCAGAGAGTCTCGCGGCTGTATCTCAACCCCAGGGAATACATTCTGGGCATGGGCTGCAGGAAGGGAAAAACGTTCAGCGAATTGCGTCAGTTTGCGGAGGAAAGGCTGCGCAGGCTGGGCATCGTTTCGGAGGAAATCTACGCCATCGCATCTATCGCAAGAAAGAGGGATGAGGAGGGACTGTGGGATTTGGCGGATTATCTGCGAGTGCCCTTCCTCACCTTCTCAGAATGGGAATTGGAGCAGGCACAGGGAGAGTTTGAGGTGCATGGCTCGGCATTTGTTTTGGAGCAAGTGGGGGTGGATAATGTGTGCGAGCGCGCAGCCATGGCTGCCTGCGGCGGGCACGGAACAATGGTGATGGAAAAAGATGCCTGCGATGGGATGACGCTTGCCATCGTGCGGCGGGATTGGAGAGTGTGAGGATGAATCAGATTTATATTGTGGGTATGGGACCGGGGGCGGAGGAGCTTATGACGGTGCAGGCGATACAGGTGTTGGAGAGCTGTGACGTGATTGTGGGATATCCGGTTTACCTGAAACTCTTGGGGGAGCGCTTTGCAGATAAAACCTTTCTCTCCACACCCATGAAACAAGAGGTGGAGCGCTGCCGGATGTGTTTTGAGGAGGCGCGGAAAGGGCATAGGGTGGCTTTGGTGTGCAGCGGTGACGCGGGCATCTACGGACTGGCTTCGTTGATGTATGAGATATCCGTGGAATATGAGGATTGTGAACTGACGGTGATTCCCGGTATCACGGCGGCAAGCAGCGGCGCGGCGGTGCTGGGTGCGCCGCTGAATCACGATTTTTGTGTCATCAGCCTGAGCGATTTGCTGACGCCGTGGGAGCTGATTGAGAGGCGGCTGACAGCGGCAGCGGAGGGGGATTTTGCCATCGCCATCTACAATCCCTCCAGCCATAAGCGGGCGGATTATCTGGCGCGCGCCTGCGATATCCTGCTTCGTATTCTGCCGGAGGACAGAGCCTGCGGATATGTGGAAAACATCGGCAGAGAGGGAACGAAGATACAGGTCTGTTCGCTGGGGGAACTTCATGACAGGCAGGTCAATATGTTCACGACAGTGTTTGTGGGCAATTCCCAGTCCCGGATACAAGACGGCAGACTGATTACCAAACGGGGATATCGGATATGAAAAGGGGATTACGCACATGAAACATATGATGCATAGGAATAGAATCTTGATTTTTGCAGGAACCACCGAAGGGCGCAGGCTGGCTGAGCTGCTGGACCAAAACGGTATTCCCTGTGTGGTCTGTGTGGCGACGGAGTACGGCGCGCAGTTGATGAACGGGCAGAATCGCGAAGATACCTGCATGGAAGTGCGGCAGGGGCGGCTGGGCAGAGACGCAATGAGCGAACTGATGAGGGAGGAAGATTTCCTCGCGGTGGTGGACGCCACCCATCCCTTTGCTGTGGAGGTGTCGGAAAATATCCGGGAGAGCGCTGCCTGCTGCGGCTTGTCTTTCTTTCGGCTTAAGAGGGATACCGCAGGAAAAGCAGCTTTGCAGGAGGGGAAGTATTTTGCTGACAGTGCGGAATGTGCCCGGTATCTGCAGCAGATGAAGGGCAATATCCTGCTGACAACGGGGAGCAAAGAGCTGGCTGTGTATTGTGCGGACAATGTGCTTCGGGAGAGACTGTATGTGCGCGTACTGCCCGGCAGGGAGAGTCTTGAAATCTGTGAAAAAATGGGAATCCCGGGAAGTCATATTCTGGCACTTCAAGGCCCTTTCTCCGAGGAATTGAATCTGGCGATTTTGAGGCAGTATCAGATTCGCTGTCTTGTCACGAAGGAAAGCGGGGAGACCGGCGGATATTTTGCCAAACTCCGTGCTGCCAGACAGGCGGGAGCACAGGTCTGCGTTCTGGGCAATCCGGAGCGGGGAGAGGGGCTTACCTTTGGACATGTGTGCGTGGAACTCGGCAGGTTGACAGGGAAACATATAGAAACAAACGGAAATCTCAAGATTTCCTTGGTGGGAATCGGCATGGGCAGCAGGGAATGTCTGACCGTTCAGGCACTGGAAACCATCCGGACAGCGGATTATATCTTTGGCGCATCCAGACTTTTGGAGTCTGTGGGCGAGCTTGGCAGGATGCAGGAGGGGACGTCGGGAGAGACGAAAGCATATCCCTATTACAGAGCGGAGGATATTCTGCCCTGTCTTGAAGAAATTTTGAGTGAAAGGCAGGGGGAATCGGTGAAAGCCGTGGTGCTTTTCTCAGGGGACAGCGGCTTTTACAGCGGATGCAGGGGACTGTATAGAGAGCTCAAGGCATGGACCCCGGCACAGAAGGCGGAAGTGGACATCGAAATCTGTCCGGGAATCAGTTCTGTATCTTATCTGGCAGCAGCCGTTGGCGTGAGCTGGCAGGATGCAGGGATTGTGAGCCTGCATGGCAGGAGGGATTCCGGCGTGGCGCGTGCAGAACTGTTGGATGCGGTACGGAGGCATGAAAGAACCTTTGTGCTGGTGTCCGGCGCGGAGGATGTGAGGGCACTGGGTGCGCTGTTGACCGGGGAGCGGGGGAATCTGCGGGTGATTATCGGCAGCAGGCTCTCCTATCCGGCGCAGGAGATTGCGGAATATTCTACGGAGGAATGTGCCAAGTTGGAAAAGAATGGCATCTGCACCTGTCTGATTCTCAACAAAGCTGTGGACAATCCTGATATGGCGGGGCAGCGCTTTGTGACCCACGGACTGCCGGACGCAGCTTTCCTGCGAGGAGAGGTGCCTATGACCAAGGAGGAGATTCGAGAGACCGCTATCTGCAAGCTGAGACTTACCGAGGGCGCTGTGGTGTATGATATCGGCAGCGGGACAGGGTCTGTGGCGGTGGAGATTGCCCGGTGCTCACCGACAATCGCCGTGTATGCTTTGGAACACAAGGAATCCGCAGTCACACTGATTCGTCGGAACGCGCAGAAATTCCGCGTACATAATCTGACGGTGGTGCAGACTCATGCGCCGGAGGGGATGGATGGATTGCCCAAGCCTACCCATGCCTTTATCGGGGGGAGCGACGGGCGGCTTAAGGAGATTTTGAAAATGCTGCGGGAGAAGAATCCGCAGATGCGCGTGGTGGTGACGGCGGTGAGCTTAGAGACGGTGGCAGAGCTTACGGAGATTGCAAGCGGAAAAGACGTTGAAGAATCCGAGATAGTATGTCTGCAGAGCAGCCGGGCGCGTTTGGCGGGGAGACATCATCTGATGCAGGCGGAGAACCCCATTTACATTGTCTCGTTCACCTTCGGCAAACACGAGATGCACGAGGCTGTTGAGACAGCAGAATGAGAGGGAGAGATGAAAGCACCGAGAATTATGATTGCTGCGCCTAAGAGCGGAAGCGGCAAAACGATGATTACCTGCGCGCTGTTGGAGGCATTAAAGGAGAGAGACGAGGTACTGTCTGCCTTTAAGTGCGGTCCCGATTACATAGACCCCATGTTTCACAGACGGGTCATCGGCGTGGACTCCCGCAATCTGGACGGTTATTTTTCGGGGGAAAAGCAGCTGCAGGAGCTTTTTGTGAGAGGCAGGCGTGAGGGGGAACTGTCCGTCCTCGAGGGCGTGATGGGACTGTATGACGGACTTGGGGGCATCCGGGAGGAGGCATCCTCCTACGATGTGGCGAGGGCACTGAAGGTACCGGTCATTCTGGTGGTGGACGCCAAGGGGATGGGACGCTCTATCTTGCCTTTGCTGGCGGGCTTTTTGCAATATGATACAGAAGGACTGATAAGAGGCGTCATATTAAACCGTGTGAGCAAGGGATTTTGTGAGCTGCTGGCACCTGAGATAGAGCGCGAGCTTGGGATTTTGGTGCTGGGACATTTCCCGGAGAGACAGGAGCTTGTGCTGGAGAGCAGGCATCTGGGACTCAGACTTCCGGGGGAGCTTAAGAACTTAAGAGAGCAGATTCAAATGGCGGCATCTGTTTTGGAGGAAAGTGTGGATGTGAGCCGCATCCTTGCGCTGGCGCAAGAGGCGGAGGAGTTGCCCGAAAGCACGGGCAGCAGCTTTAGCAGGGTCAGGTGGAACTTTCATGGAGAGCCGCGTGTCAGAATCGGTGTGGCGAAGGATGAGGCATTCTGTTTTTACTATGAGGACAATCTGAGGCTGCTGCAGGATATGGGGGCGGAGCTGGTATATTTTTCCCCCTTGCATGACGGACGTCTTCCGGACGGACTTCACGGCCTTTTGCTGGGAGGGGGATATCCGGAACTATACGGGGCACAGCTTGCCGCCAACGAGACGATGCGCACCGCCATCCGGAATGCCATAGAGGACGGTATGCCATCGGCTGCGGAATGCGGAGGATTTATGTATCTGCATGAGTGGATTGCGGATTCGTCAGGAGAAAAGTTCCCTATGTGCGGGATAGTGCCCGGAGGCTGCCATGATGCGGGTAAGCTGGTGCGTTTCGGCTATGTGGAAATCCGGGAGAAACACGCTGCATTTGTGCGTGAGGGCGGTTTTATCCGGGGGCACGAGTTTCATTATTTTGACAGTGATAACAATGGGAAGGATTGCACGGCACGTAAGCCGGTGTCAGGGAGAGACTGGGACTGCGTACACGAGAATGCCAGCCATTGGTGGGGATTTGCGCATCTGTATTACCTTTCTGCCCCGGAGTATGCAGAGCACTTTGTGCGGGAGTGTCGGAAATACAGGGGATAAAATAGGAATTGCCATTTAAGTAAAAATATGTCATAATGTGTATGAATATTTGTCAAAGGGTGGTATACATATGGGAAAGCTAAACTATTTCAACTACTGTGCCCTCATTATCATGACTGTCCTGATTATTACTGTTGTTGCAAGACATATGCTCAAGGGCAGAAGGAACCGTTACTTTTGGAATCTGCTGCTGGTGGTATTCTGGTGTACGATTTTTGAAATTATTGCAGTGAATCTGGACAATGGCACGGGAAGTAATGTGCTGGAAAAATATGTGGCTCACGGCGGTCAACTGATTTTGCAAAATCTGGCGGTTGCGGTCTATGTCATCTATCTGGCGTGCCTGACAGACAGTATGCACAAGCTGAAGGAAAATGTTAGGCTGGAACTTCTGTTGGCACTTCCTATGGTGATTGTGATTGCCTTAGTGCTCACATCACCGCTCACTCACAAAATTTTTTACCTGAATGAACAATATCAATATACACATGGTCCTTGGTATAATCTGCTCTATCTCAGCTCGGCATTCTATATCGCGGTTGGGGTGGTTTATGCCCTGCGCTGCCGCAAGCAGTTTGCCAAAGGGCAGTTATGGGCCATGCTTGCCATTTTTCCGATTATGTTGGCTGCCCTCGGAGTGCAGTTGATATGTCCCGGACTGCGGGTGGAGATGTTTGCCCATGCCATCGGGGTTTTGTTTACCTTAATCATGGTGCAGAGACCGGAGGAGCGCACGGACTCCTCTACGGGTTTTGGGAAACCCACTGCCTATGCTACGGATATCGAGCAGGCAATCGGCAACAGGAAACCAATTTATATCATATTGATTAATATATTGAATTATAAGTCGCTCAGGGATGTTCTGGGATATGAGAGCAGCAATGTGCTCATGAATATGGTTGCCGCAAAAATTCTAAATATCTGCGGGAGCCAGCTGCCCAAGGCAGACCCCTACTATCTGGACCGCGGGCGGTTTGCACTGGTGACTGGGAAGGAAAACGCAGGCAGGGTGGATGCCGTTGCAGAAACACTGAGTGCCATGCTGAGGGAGGACTTGCTGGTGCAGGACATGGAAATCAATCTGCAGGCAAATCTGTGCATCCTGAGATGCCCTGAGGATTTGAGTGATTTCCAGAGTATTTATGCATTCAGCAATGAATTTGAGGAATACAATAAGGTGGGTAAGGTGCTTTAT
Organism: uncultured Acetatifactor sp.; assembly: GCA_964617975.1. Lineage (GTDB taxonomy): Bacteria > Bacillota > Clostridia > Lachnospirales > Lachnospiraceae > Acetatifactor. The sequence continues at coordinate 23,787 of CAZUAP010000008.1, forward strand.
GCTGAGGAAATTCTGAAGGATGGACGATATATTATCAAGGATATCGAGGACATCATTCAGAATGCCATGGACCATGAGAGACTGTCCGTATACTATCAGCCTATCTATTCTGTGCAGGAAGGGCGTTTCGCGTCAGCGGAGGCGCTGCTTCGTCTGGACGATGAGGAATACGGACATATCTCTCCGGAGCTGTTTATCCCGGTAGCGGAGAAAAACGGAGTCATCCACCGCATCGGCACCATGGTGCTGGAGGAAGTCTGCAGATTCATTGCCAGCGATGAGTTCAAGGAGTTGGGACTGGATTATATTGAGGTGAATCTGTCGGTGACGCAGTGTATGCGCAGCAATCTGGCGAAGGAAATTTTGCAGATGTTTGAGAAATATCATGTGCGTCCGGAGCAGATTAATCTGGAAATCACGGAGACGGCAGCAGCGAACTCCCAGAATATGATGACGGAGAATGTGCGCGTGCTGGCGGAGGCGGGAGTGCCTTTCTCTCTGGACGATTATGGGACAGGTTATTCCAATATCTGCCGCGTGACGTCACTGCCCCTGGAGATTGTGAAACTTGACAAGAGTTTCACGGAGCTGGAGGAGAACCCCAAGCTGGAGGTTGTGGTGCGCAACACCGTCAAAATGGTCAAAGAAATGAATATGAAGATTGTGGTGGAGGGCATCGAGACGGAGGAAATGGCGAAAAAATTCTCCGACCTGCAGTGTGAGTACATTCAGGGCTTTTATTACTCCAAACCCCTGCCCAGAGACGAGTTTGTGAGTTTCTTAAGACAGGCGAAGAAAAGAAGTTGAATTTGGAAGGAGTTATGAAGATGTGTAGGAACAAGTATTACCCCAAAAAGTTAAAGAGAATGCTTGCCATAATGCTCACAGTGGCAATGGCAGGCACCATGATGCCTGAGAGTCTGCTGTATGCGCAGGCAGAAGAGATTCAGGAGATTCAGGAGATTCAGGAGACGCCGGAAGATGCGGAATATTCTGAGGAATTGCCGGTGGAGGTGTCGGAGACTCAGGAGATGGAGGAGCCCGAAAGCAGCTCAGAGATTTTTGAGGAGCCCGAAAGCAGCCCGGAGACTCTTGAGGAGTCGGAATCCACTCAGGAAACCACAGAGGAGAACAATGAGGAGAGTATAGAGGAGACTGCAGCGGAAAGCATTCAGGAGGCGGTCATCCTCAGCAACGCGGAGCAGAATTCCGCTGAACCGGAGCTCATTGTGGCAGATACCTATTATTTAAGGGGCAGTACGGTGCCTTTTGCCGTGTATGCGAAGAATACGAAGTCAGAGAATACCTATACCATGGATTTGTATGTGGATGACACTTTGTTTCAAGAGGGCATCTCAAGTTTCAGCAGCTATAATTATTACTGGTATGGCATTGAGGCGGCGGAGATTGCAGCGGGAACTCACAAAATTAAGGCTGAGCTGAAACTGGATGGTACGACGGTGGCGAGCGTTGAAAAGGATGTGGTGTTCGCAGCGGATGCACCCAGAACGGAGATGAAGTACACAGGACAGGACGTCTCATATGTACTCGTATACCTGTATGCTACCTCGGGATTGCTTGAGGGTAAGACAGTCAAGAGTATGGAATTGTATGATGCATCGGATAAGCTTGCAGCATATATGGCTAACAACGTAAACTCATATACCGGCAAGTATGTAGATGAACGCTATGACGGAGTCTTTGAATCAACATACCCTTATTACACTGAGACGGTAAGATATTCTGCTCAAATGACGTGGATTAAGAAGACGCCGGACCTTGGAAAATATAAACTTCGTGTGATATACGAAGATGGTACGAAGGAGAATTACGCCGATGCGGCAGAGGTGACGGAGGAACCATATATTTCCTACGTCTATCCTGAAGGTACAAATACCAGCGGTGAAGGTAAGAATAATTATGACGGCTATGTCTATCTGCAAATTCAGGGATGCAATCTGACAAAACAGGATATTGTTCCCGTATTCAGCGCGGGAGAGGATAAATTGGAATCTGAGGTAGTCAATTCTACACCGTACAGCAACTCGGAAATTGTCCTGAAAGTGAAGAAGGTGAATTGGCCGAGCGACGTAAACAGCGTAAAGGTGTCCCTACAGGATGCCTCGGGCAATCTGCTTAAAGGCGAATCAGAAAGAACGTTTTCTATTGAAGATAATGTGGGATTTTATTTTGGAAGATATAATTATGCTACCAATCTGGTGGAGGTTTATGCCACTTCTGCTATGCAAGAGGGTTCCACGGTGGAGGTGAGCTTTGCCACAGACTACAGTGGCGAAAATGTCGTGGCTGAGGGCACCGGTACGGTGCAAAACGGCGTGATGACGGTGCAGCCCATGCAGGACTCGGAGCCCGTCAATCTTGTGAATCTTCTGGGTACCGGCAGTACATGGCTGTACATGAGTTATGCAGTCCCCGGGGAAACACAAAAAAGCAGCTTGCAGTTTTGCTTTATCCCCAGCAATGAGCTGTCCACATCCTCCGACAGCGTGTCGACAAAAGCTTATAGGAAGGTTTCTGATACAAAGTCCATTTCCGTGGGATATACGTATCGAAAGGATTCCGTGGGAGAATGTAAGGTAAATCTGTACGACAGTGACAATCAGTTGATGGTCTCTCAGGATATGCAGGTGAAGGATTATACGGATTCCAATGGATATTATTATATTTCTGCAACCTTGGCATTGCAGGAGGAATTGGCGGAGGGAACGTACCGTGTGGACATAGTGGAGAATGATACTACCACTCTTGTCACGAAGAATATCCGCGTTATCGCAGATGACGTGGAGGTATTGACTTCCCAATATGTCTATCCGGGAGTGGATGGTGTCAGCCTGTCGGTTACATCAACTATTGCAGAGGATTCAAAGGTGACCGTCACGGTGACGGACCTCTACGGTAATGCTAATACTTATGATGCAAAGGTAGATAATCTGTATAATTCCGGCACTGCATATATAAGCATACCGGATTTAAAAGCTTCAGCTTTGGAATATAGCTCATATTATTTTAAGGTGTCCATCAATGGTAAGGAGCCGCTTGGCGCGGATTATGCTGCGTCTTATTATGCCGATGAACGAGGGAAACTTGCGACGTTAAATCGATCGGTGGCTACTTATGGTACGTACGATAATAAAATTTACAGGGTGAGAGGAGTAAGCATATATGATGAATCGCAGTTCCCGGTAACGGTACAGATATTTGATGCGGTTGACACAGAGCCTTTAAAGACAATCACTATCGATAAGGAGGACACAACAGAAGACTCATATGGATGGCGATACACTTTGACGGCGGATGATTTGGCAGGGTTAAATCTGGAGTCCGGTTATTATACCATGGTGGCGGTAAGTAAGAACGGCGAAGTGACCAGTTGCAGAAATCGCCTGTTATATGGGAAGGGCATAGCCACCACGCCAACCACTCAGGACAAAACTGTCTACACGGTCAGCTTTGATGGAAACGGTGCGGATGCCGGAAACATGGATGACATGACTTTCGTGTACGGCACGGGGCAGAAACTTACAGCCAATGCCTACAGCAGAACAGGCTACTGTTTCAGCGGCTGGAATACGAAAGCAAACGGCAAGGGCACCGCTTATGCGGACGGACAGACGGTGAATAATTTGACAAAGGAAGCAAACGGAGTGGTGACTCTGTATGCCCAGTGGAAGGTCAATACCTACACAGTAGTTTATGCCAAGGGCGCATCCGATGCCACAGGCGCCGCCATGAAGAATCAGACGTTTACCTACGACAAGATTGCTGCTTTGACGGCAAACACCTACAAGCGGACGGGATATGTGTTCGACGGATGGACGGATGAGTATGCCAACGTATACGAGGATAGACAGCAGGTGGTAAATCTCTCGGAGGAGAATGGAGCCACAGTGACGCTTACGGCCCGGTGGAAACCGGTGGAATACAAGATTACTTATGTGAATGCGGCAGATGGTAAAAACGGTGTGACCAATGTTAATCCCATCGGCTTTGCGGTGGAGACAGGCAAAACAATCACTTTGCAGAATCCGGAGCGTCCCGGTTATGAGTTTGGCGGCTGGTACAGCACCAAAGGATTTACAGGGGATAAACTGACGTCCATCGACTGCTCCAAGGCGGCGAACGTGACGGTTTACGCAAAGTGGATTGCAAAGGAGACGATAATCAAATTTGTTGACAATGTACCCGAGAAGGCACCCCAGGGCAGTGCTGTCAGCGGCACTATGCGGGATTTGAAGGTGACCTATGGCAAGACAAAGGCGTTGACGAAGAATGCCTATAAGCTTAAGGGCTACACCTTCGATGGATGGAATACCAAGCCGGATGGGACAGGGACTGCATACAAGGATGCGGCAGCTTTGAAAGAGGCGATGGAACTGCTGGAGAGCGCAGAAACTACGCTGTATGCTCAGTGGAAAGCAGTGGAATACAGCATCACCTATGTGAACGGTGTCGTGAGTGATAAGAGCGGTGTGACCCAGAATGCCAACACGGCAGTGTTTACGGTAGAGAGCGGTGAAATTCCCCTTGTGAATCCGGTGAGACCCGGCTATGTATTTGACGGCTGGTACAGTAAGTCTTCCCTGAAGGAAGGGGACAGGATGACTGCAATTCCCGTCAGCGCCATAACGAAGGCTGCGAATATCAAGATTTACGCTAAGTGGATTGCCCAGAAGGCTGAGGTAGAATTTCATGCCAATGCCCCGGAAGGACTGACAGCCACCGGTTCGATGAAAGCGCTGAGTGTGACCTACGGAAAGACAAAGAGCCTGACGAAAAATGCCTACAAGGTGGCAGGCTACAGTTTCGTGGGCTGGTCTACCGTCAAGAATCCCGGTGAAGGAGACTTGCTCCTGAAAGACCGGGCAGTGATACCTGCATCTTTGGTGGAACAGGAGAGCGTTTCGGAGAAAGATACCGCGTCGGTTACGCTGTACGCGCAGTGGGAGCTGACCAGATACAGCATCACTTATGTGAATGCCGTGGCAGGCAAGAACGGTGTGACAGTCAATGATAATCCTGCGGATTATAATCTCCAGGAGGAAAATATTGAACTGAAAGACCCCGTGAGACCCGGTTATATCTTTGGCGGCTGGTACAGCAAGTCCTCAATGAAGGAAACGGATAAAATTACTCAAATTGATATTTCCGGTATGACCAGGGGTGCTAAGGTTAAGGTTTATGCCAAGTGGACGGGCAAGACGGCTGCGGTTGTGTATGATTCCAACCGTCCTGCTAATGCACCGGAGAGCGCTAAAGTGTCCGGTACAATGAAGACGTTGAACGTGACCTATGGAAAGATTAAGAAACTTACGGCAAACAAGTATAAGATTACAGGCTATACCTTCAATGGCTGGAATACAAAACAAGACGGCAGCGGTGAGTCCTATGCCAACAAAGCAGTGATTCCTGTGGAATTTGTGGAGGAAAATGGAAGTACCATCACTTTGTATGCCCAGTGGAAACCCTTGGAGTACAAGATAAATTATGTGAATGCTGTGAACGGTAAGGATGGTGTAGTGAATGAAAATCCCACGACTTACACGGTGGAAACAAGCTGGTTGAGCACCATTGGTTCCGGCAGTGGTCAGAACACGCTGCGTATACAGAGTCCAACGAAAACGGGATATACCTTTGGAGGATGGTATACGGACAAGAAACTCACCAACGAGGTGGAGATAATGAGTGTCTCTAAATCGAAATCGGTAACACTCTATGCCAAGTGGACGGCAAACAGCTATCGGATTGTGTATGATGCCAACGGCGGAGAGGGAACCATGGCTGCCAGAGCTGCCACCTATGACAAGAACTTGATGCTTTCAGCCAACCGGTTCCAAAGGGAGGGTTACAGCTTTGCCGGGTGGAGCACTGTTGCAGCCCCCGGGGAGGAAGATGTTATCTACAAAAACATGGGAACCGTGAAGAATCTTTCAACGGAGAGCAACGGCACCGTGACTTTGTACGCCCAGTGGAAAGCGAAATAAGATAGATAAAATAAGATAGATAAAAACAGGACGGTCGCACTTAGTGCGGTCGTCCTGTTTTGCATAAATGAAACAATAGATTTTGTTTTATTAATTCCGGTTATTTTTTCATGCCTGCCCGCTTTCTCATGGTGGGGTCGAGAATCTTTTTGCGGATTCTGAGATTGTCCGGCGTTACCTCCAGAAGTTCATCTGTGTCGATGAAGTCCAAAGCCTGCTCCAGAGAAAGTACCTTGGGGGGAGTGAGCCGCAACGCTTCATCGGCGGAGGAAGAACGCGTGTTGGTCAGCTGTTTCTTCTTGCAGACGTTAATCTCGATGTCCTCGCTGCGCCCGGTCTGACCGACCACCATGCCGGAGTAAACCTTCTCACCGGGACCGATGAAAAGAATGCCTCGCTCCTGTGCGTTGTAGAGACCATAGGTGATGGCTTCCCCTGCCTCAAAGGCAATCAGGGAGCCGAGCTTGCGGTACTGGATATCTCCCTTGTAAGGTCCGTAGCCGTCAAACACCGTGTTCAGGATACCATTTCCCTTGGTGTCCGTGAGAAATTCACCTCGATAGCCGATGAGCCCTCTCGCGGGAATGGAGAACTCCAGACGGGTGTATGTGCCGCCGGAGATGCTGCCCATATTGCGGAGCTCGCCTTTTCGCTGTCCAAGTTTCTCAATAACAGAACCGGCGTACTCATTGGGAACATCGATATAAGCTATCTCCATGGGCTCCAGCTTGTGCCCGTTCTCGTCGGTTTTATAGAGAACCTCCGCTTTGCTCACTGCAAATTCGAAACCTTCACGCCGCATATTTTCAATCAAAACGGACAGATGCAGTTCGCCTCGTCCGGACACCTTGAAACTGTCGGCCTGGTCTGTTTCCTCTACGCGCAGGGAAACATCCGTGTTGAGCTCACGGAAAAGTCTGTCACGCAGGTGACGGCTGGTGACAAATTTTCCTTCCTGACCTGCCAGAGGGGAGTCGTTTACCATAAACTGCATGGCGATGGTAGGCTCGCTGATTTTCTGGAAGGGGATGGGAACCACATTTTCGGGGGAGCACAGCGTGTCTCCGATGTGGATGTCTGAGATGCCGGAGATTGCCACGATAGAGCCGATGGAAGCCTCCTTGACCTCGACCTTGTTAAGCCCGTCAAACTCATAGAGCTTGCTGACCTTAACCTTTGCCATCTTGTCGGGTTCGTGATGGTTGCAGATAACCACATCCTGATTGACCTTGATGGTGCCGTTGTCCACCTTGCCCACGCCGATGCGTCCCACATATTCATT